>JBKKBA010000094.1:0-2869 GCA_046714275.1 Actinomycetota bacterium | reverse complement strand
AGATCGTCGGGCTGATCGGACCGAACGGCGCCGGAAAGACGACAACCTTCAACGCGATCGCCGGACTGAACCAGCCGTCCGCAGGCTCGATCCACCTGTTCGCAGATGACGTGACGGCATTGTCCGTCCACACGCGCGCCCAGATGGGCGTCGGGCGCACGTTCCAGCTCATCCAGCTTTTCCCCCAGCTCTCGGTCTTCGACAACCTGTTGGTTGCGACCCACGTCCACAATGCCAGCGGTTTGGCGTCGCACCTGCTGCTTACCGATCGCGCGATCCAGGCCGAGCGCCGGGCGCGCAGGCAGGTGCGTCAGATGGTCGCGATGCTGGGCCTTGAGGACGTCGCCGATCGGCAGGTTGCCGGATTGCCGTTTGGGATCCTGCGCTTGGTGGAGATCGCGCGCGCGTTGGTTACTCGTGCGCCGTTGCTGATGCTGGACGAGCCTGCCAGCGGCCTGGACAACGCGGAGACCGACGAATTCGCGCGTCTGCTTCGCTTCATTCGGGCCGAGTTGGGCGTGAGCATTCTGCTGATCGAGCACGACGTGCGCCTGGTCACAAGCGTCTGCGACTATGTCTACGTGATCAATCGTGGAGCGCCATTGGCCGAAGTAACCGCCGCCCACATTCAGCGACATCCCGACGTCATCTCTGCGTACCTTGGCGAGCCCGTTGAGTCCCACATACAGGACCCGGTGCGGGCATGAGGCGCGTTGCGGCCGCCGTGATGCTGACGGCCCTGACGACGCTGCTGTCGGCGTGCGCCGCGGACCGCCCGGCATCAAGCATCGACCCGGCATCTGGCTCGACGGGCCGGAACGCGTCGCCCGGAGGAACGGCGGCGCGCAGCGGAACCACGGCCGCAGGGGTAAAACCGACGGCCTCCTTCCCGCAGTCGGCGACCGTTCGCGGAACGTCGTCGGGCGCGCCGGCATCGTTGGTGATCGCGCTTTCGGCCGGCTGCGCCGTGGCCGGGCGGGACCGGCAGACGCTGACCGTTCGCGGGCTGCCGGCCGGTGAGGCCGTGGGATACAGCACGCAGTATGCGGACGGATCCAACGAGCTGACCAACAAAAGCTATGCCGCCGGCTACGCCAGCGGAAAGGCAGATGCGAAAGGCTCGTATGTCTCGACGTGGGTTGTGCCGGCGACGGCGCCGGCCGGCCAGGCAACGGTGCTGTTCATTCACTCGACGGGAAAGGAACCACAGAGAGTTTCGTTCGCCGTGCGGCCCCCGCAGGGAGCGTGCTGATGCTGGAGGTGCGTGGGATCGACGTGTCGTATGGGCCGATTCAAGCCCTTCGCGGTGTGTCGCTCACGATCGCCACGGCCGAGCGGGTCGCGCTGATCGGCGCGAACGGCGCCGGCAAGACCACGACGCTGCGCACGATCTCGGGCTTGCTGCGTCCCGATGCCGGGGAGATCTTGTTCGAGGGCCAGAAGATTGACGGCATGAAGCCGCACCAGGTGATCGGCCGCGGAATTGCGCACCTGCCCGAGGGCCGCGAGCTGTTCACCGACCTGACGGTGACGGAGAATCTCAAAGCGGGTTTCTGGACCCGGCGCAAGGCCGGCGGTTTTGTAGAAGAGCGCGACCGGGTGATGGACTTGTTCCCCATCCTGCGGGAACGCGCCGGCCAGCCCGCCGGCACGTTGTCCGGCGGCGAGCAGCAGATGCTGGGTGTGGCTCGTGCGATGATGTCGAATCCCCGGCTGCTGATCGTGGACGAGCTTTCTCTTGGGCTGGCTCCGAAGATTGTCGCGCACCTGTTCGACATCCTTCGTGAGGTGAATGGACAAGGATGCGCGGTGCTGATTGTCGAGCAATTCGTTCACATGGCGCTTGCGAACACCGATCGCGCCTACGTCCTGTCCAAGGGGCAGGTTGTGCTGGAAGGGGAAAGCGCCGGGATGCTGGCCGATCCGGCGCTGGTGGCGACCTATCTGGGCGAACAGGCCCCGCCGAGCGCCGGGCGAGCGGCAAGCGTGCAGAAACCGAAGGGCCGCACGGCGCCGCGCAAGCGATGAGCCGCCGGCCGGGGATGCGACGAAAGCGTTTGAGTCGCCGTGTGATCGCGACTATGGCAGTGCTGGGAATCATCCTGGCGACACTGCTGGGTGGTCTTCTTGGCGGATCGTCGGTGAGCAGCGCCGACAGGCAGGCGATCAGTCGCTATGCCGACGCGATCCAACCGCTTGCCGTGGACGGAGGCCGGATCGTGCAGCAGGAGATCAAGCCCCGCATCACCGATCTTCGCGGTGGGACCGTGTCGCCACAGCAGTTCGGTTCCGAGGCCCAGAACTGGCTGCGGCAGTTCCAGCGAATCCGCCGCGAGTTTGCCGCCGCACCGCGCCCCAAGCAGTTGCAACGGACGACTCGCCTCTACGATGAAGCCTTCGACGCCTACATCCGGTCGATCGAGGCGTTCATCGCCGCGGCCGCGCTCCCGACCGCAGCCGAGCGGGACGCGGCGCTGGCCGCAGGCGCGGGCATCGCCGAGCAGGCGGATAAGACCTACGACCGCGCACGGGCGGAGCTGGCCGAGCAGATGACCACCGCCGGGCTGGACCCACCCCCGTCCTTCTAAAGGCCTTCTCAGGGGGGTGCCGGCGGGCCGGGAGTCTGCGGCGACCGGCCCGCCGGATTTTGCGGAGGGGTTCGGTTCTTCAAGCCTTCGGAAGGGAGAGGGCCGGCAGCAACGCGTCTCGGTCGGCCAGGCACCGGCCTTGGACGTTACCGGCCGGCACCGCCTCCCCCTCGTCGGAGCAAGTTGAACCAGCCTTTCGCCCTCCCCGACACCCGCGCGCGGCCCGTCTTGCATCGACCCGCCTCTTTGGCTCGCGATCTCGGCCCTTTTTTCTTTCGACC
>JBKKBA010000093.1:0-2643 GCA_046714275.1 Actinomycetota bacterium | reverse complement strand
GCGGGAGCGGCGGCCGGGGGCTCGACGGGTGCCGGGGCTTCGGGTGCCCGGGGTGCGGTGGCGCGTTTGGGAGCGGGCTTCGGGGCGGCGGCCGGTGGCGCTGCTCTTCGCGGCGTGCGGCGCGCGGCTTCTGGCGGCGCTTCCTGCAGGCGGCCGACGGGAGACGACGATGCCGCCGGGCGCTGGGGAACCGGCATCGGACGGGCGCCCGGTGTTGCCGCGGGAGCGCGCGCCGCCGGCGGCGCCGGGGGTTGCGAACGCGGCGGAGGCGCCTGTTGCGGCTGGCGTTGCGCGGGGCCTTGTTGCGGCTGGCGTTGCGCGGGACCCGGTTGCGGCCCGCGGTGCGCCGGCGCGGCCGGGACCGGCGAAGGCTGCGGCCCGGCCATCGCGGCCGGGCGCCCCATGCGCACTGCGACGCGCTTGGCGCCCGACGACCCGACCAGCATCACAAAACCTCCGATGACGAAGGCCAGCGCGCCCCGAACGGCGTCGTTATAGGCGCGATCCTTGGCTCGCAAAAGTGCCTGACGTTCGGCCGCGATCACGGCGCGGTTCAACGCTTCGCTGGAACCGGGCGGCGCCGTGCCCTGCACGGAGCCAAGCTCCAGCAGTGGCTGGTACACGCTTTGGAACGCGGTGGCGACGTCACCCTGATCGCCTCCGGCACGACCGTACTTTGGCTCGTAGATGTGGAACCCACCCATCGCTCCGGTGATCAAGCCCCACACCATGACGATCAGCCCGAACAGGGCCGCCAGCGACAGGAACGCCGGGCGAACCCATCTGGTTTCTTCCGTCATCGTTTCCTCCTGGGTCGGCGACCTCTCGCTCACGATTGCGACGAGAGGTTCGTCCCGGGCTCGCGCGGCGTGCTTCCACCGCTTGCGTACCCGGAGATCTTGGAAAGGATCTCACGCATGACTTCGTCGGTGCCGCCGCCGATGCGAATCAGCCGCGAGTCGCGCCACGCGCGCTGAATCGGCAGATCCATCGTGTAGCCGGCCCCGCCGAAGATTTGCATCGCGGCATCGGCCACGCGGCACGACACGATGCCGCCGTACAGCTTTGCCATGGTGACTTCCTTGACCGGGTACTCGCCCCGGTCGAACTTCCACGCGGCGTCGTAGACCATCTGCCGCGCTGCTTCGATCTCGGTGGCCATCTCGGCCAGCCGGTGCGAAACGGCTTGGAACTTTCCGATCGGCTTGCCGAAGGCCGACCGTTCCTTCGCGTATTCGATGCAACGCTCCAGCAGCAGTTGCGATCCGGCGATCGTGCCCGCCGCGCCGACCAGCCGCTCGCCCTGAAGCTCCCACATGATCTGCGGGAAGCCTTCACCTTCCACGCCCAGCAGCGCATCGGCCGGCAGCCGGACGTCGTCGATCGCGATCTCGGCGGTGTCCGACGAATGCATGCCAAGCTTCTCTAGTCGTCGCGCGACGCTCCACCCCGGCGTTTCGGTCGGAACCAGGAACAGCGAGAACCCGTGATAGTCGCGTGCGCTGGGGGGCCCCCGGCGCTCCTGCGGATCCACGGGCTTGGTTCGAGCCACAAGCGTGCAGAAGTCCGCACGCACGCCGTTGGTGATGAAGATCTTGCGCCCGTTGATCACCCAGCCGTCGCCGTCGCGCACGGCGCGGGTCTGGATGTTGGCCACGTCGGACCCGGCGTCGGGCTCGGTGATGCCCAGGCAGGCGATCTTGGTGCCGGCGATCGCGGGGACCAGGTACCGCTGTTTCTGCTCCTCGGTGCCGAACTTCAAGATCGGCGTCGTCGCCATGTCGGTCTGCACCGCGACGGCCATCCCGACACCGCCCGATCCGCATCGAGCCATCTCTTCCTTGAAAACCAACCCCGACAGGTAATCGCCGCCCTGGCCTCCATACTCGACCGGATAGTTGAGCCCCAGGAACCCGGCGTCGCCCAGCTTCTTGAAAACCCAGTCGGGGAAGTTGCCGGCCTCTTCCCACTCCTCGGCGTGCGGCGCCAGCTCGCGTTCGATGAAGGCCCGCGCCGACGCGCGAAGGGCATCGTGCTCGGGGGTGAAGAACGACGCCGCGACCTGGGCCAGGGGGACGCCCGGCTCCGGGCCGCGATGCGCCGAGGCCGGTGCTGCGGACGCCGCCTGGTTTCCGCTCATGGTGCCCGATCATATGCCGCGAAACGGCCCGGGCGAAGAATCTCGCCGCCCCCGCAGAAGATGGGGGGTCCGGCGCGCTCTTCCCGATTTGCCGATCTTGGACGACGCAGGCGGTCGTCGCTAGCGTGACGAAAGCGCTGCGCAGCGCGGCCATCTCAAGCGGCCGATTCAGGACACCGGACCCTTCCCGGTCCTTCTCCAAGGTTTCCCCGCGCCTTCCCCGCGCACTTCCCCCCGATCGAATGGAGGAGCGGATGACTCGAAAGACAGCAGCCGCCGTCATCGTGATGGCGATCATCGGGGGGGTGGGGGCGACGATCTCCCTCGCCCTGCCCACCGGCTACACCTCCCGGATTCCCCCCGAGGACTACGCGTGGCAGGACTCGCACTACGGCTACCCGGCCGTTCCGAACGGCCTTTCGGCGATCACCAGGACCTTCGGGCAGCCGTGCAACTCCGACGCGCGAGCCAACACCTACATCTTCGTCGCCGCCGACAACGAC
>JBKKBA010000092.1:0-8909 GCA_046714275.1 Actinomycetota bacterium | reverse complement strand
CGAAACCGGAGGCGTTCGATGAGGGTGTACGCCGGTACGCGGCGAAGCCCGGGTTTGCCGCCCCGGGCCTCGCCGCTCCAACCTTCGCGCTAGTCGCGCGAGACGTCGTAGTGCTTGAAGTACAGGTCGTCACCGTTGGAGTCGTTGTCGAGCATGATCGCGTGCAGATTACCGAGGATGCCCGGCGCCGATGCGTCCCTAAGATCCCACCAGTCGAGTCCTTCCGGCTCTTCGTAGGTGTCCCAGCCGGGATGGAACTCGTAGTTGAAGGTTCCGCGGCCGTTCTCCGATTTCGCGATGAACTCGCCGCCGCGCGTGAACACCTTGATGCCGCCACCGACGTTGTCGGCTTCGTTGCCGTGCGACAGATAGAGCCGCCCGCTCGGCGAGAAGACACCGCCCTGCATGTGCAGGAATGTCATCGGCGTCCCGCTGTGATCGTTGAGCGTGAGGCGATGGTCGAATCGCAGGGTACCGCCGCCGATGCTGTTCGTCTGCGCGAGCCGGTTCATGTTGAGGCGGTAGGCAAAGAGCGGTCCACCTTTCTGATCGGTGACGTTGGGCGTGACATGGTTGTTCGACGAGTAGAGGAACTGCCCGCCCGGCGAGATTGCGAGCCATCCGGCGTTCTTTGATTGGCGATCGACGATGCGGACGCCGCCGGCGTCGTAGAGACGGATCCAGCTGAGCAGCGCCAGATCCGAGGTCCGGAACACGGCGATTCCGGGCCCACGGGATGAACCTTCGATCGGCACGAACAGATAGTTGCCGTAGCGGTCCAGGTCGCCGTAGTGGTTGTACCCCTGATCGCGCAGCAGTTGCGGGATCGGGCGGCAGATGACGCCGGCCGGGGGCGACGAGCAATTCACCTGACGGTTGAGGTCGAAGCGGCGGGGGAACTTCAGCAGCCGGTCCCGCTGCGTGAAGAACCACGAATTCGAGTTGTGCGCGACGCCCTGCGCTTCGCCCGCCCACCCGTTCTCCCGTGCCTTCGGGTAGTTGCCGAGATAGCGGTGCCACGACGAGTCGGCCGAGGCAGAGCCTCCGAGCGCGACCAGCGCCGAAGCCGACAGGACGGCCGTTGCGACGGCCCGCCGGATGATCTTGTGTCCGAACATCTTTCCTCCTTCGAGTCCCGGAACGCCGCCGTGGCGTCCCGGATCGCAGGCGTGAGACCACGGCGTACGCTCGTACGGTGCCGGGCCCGCGGATCGGCGGGGTTAGGATGCGCCAGGATGGATGCGGGCGATCCAACACCCCCCGGAGCGGCGCCGCCGTCACCCGAAGGACCTGCCGACCGGATCGTCGCCGGATGCCGGATCGAGCGGGAGATCGCGCGCGGCGGGATGGGCGTCGTCTACCTGGCGGAGCACCTCCACCTAGGGCGGAAGGTCGCGCTCAAGGTCCTGTCGCCGGCCTTCCACGACGACGAGCGGTTCCGCGAGCGGTTCGCGCGCGAGTCCCGGCTCGCCGCCCGGCTTGAGCATCCGAACGTCATTCCCGTCTACGACGCCGGCGAGGCGGACGGCGTGCTGTACATCGCGATGCGCTATGTCGACGGGACCGATCTCGCGCAGACGCTCGATCGAAAGACGCGCCTGGCGCCCGACGAGGCGCTCGTCGTCCTGGAGCAGGCGGCCGCCGGGCTCGACGCGGCACACCGCGCAGGGCTCGTCCACCGTGACGTGAAACCGGGGAACATCCTGATCTCACGCCCGACGTCCGACGAGCCGCTCGGCCGGGTCTGGGTCGCCGACTTCGGCTTGACGCGCAGCGTGGACGGGGCGACGCGAGCGACGCAGACCGGCATAGTTGTCGGGACGCTCGCCTATATGGCTTCCGAGCAGTTCGAGGGAATCCAACCCGGCGCGCTCGCCGACGTCTACTCGCTCGCGTGTGTGCTCTGTGAATGCTTGACGGGGACGGCGCCCTTCGTGCGCGACACCGACGCCGCGGTCATGTTCGCGCATCTGTCGGACCCGCCGCCCCGGCCGTCGCAGTTGCAGCCCGAGCTGCCGCACGGAATCGACGCCGTCGTCGCTCGCGGGCTCGCGAAGAAGCCCGAAGATCGGTACCCGACGGCGACGGCGATGATCGACGCGGCACGGACGGCGCTGGAAGGCGAGGAAATTGAAGGATCCGCGGGCAAGCCGCGGAGGGGTCGAGCGGTGTTCGCCGCGGTCGGGTTGCTCGTCGCCGTCGCCGTCGCAGGCGCCGTGCTTCTGGCTCGTCCCGGAGAGAATGCGTCGCCCGCGGCGGGGTCGAACACGTACGTCTACTTCGTCACGGTGGACGACGGCATGTTTCGGGTCCGGCCGGTCGCCGGTGCGCGCGTCGAATCGATCGCGCCGATGCTCGACCGGATCGCACCCGCGACGCCCTCGCCCGGCGCGACCGCTCCGCCCGAGCCCGTCGACGAGTGGTTGTCCCCGTCGGGCGACTTCACATGGTTCCTGGCGAGCACGGAGCGGCTCGGCTGCCGCGGCTACGCGTGCCTGGCCGTGTTCCCCGGCTCCCTGTCGCGCGGCGAGGTCGTGCGCGTCGAGGGCGAGGTTCAGCGCGGCACGAGCATCGGCGCGATCAACCGGAAAGGCGACGCCCTCGTTGTTCCGATCAGCCGGAGCGGTCCGCATGAGCTCGACCTCGTTGCGTTCCGGCGAGAGGGGCGCGAATGGTCTTCGGCCGTCATCACGGGCACATCGACGTTCGGCTGGCAGGACAATCCGCGGTTCACGCGCGACGGGCGTCGCGTGCTTTTCGATTGCGGGCGTGAGACGTACGGGTCGGGCGGCGCGGGAATCTGCGAGGTGGGGATCGACGGAAAGGGATTCCGGGAGGTCGTCGCGCCGACGAGGGTTCGAGGAGGGACGAGCGCGAGCCTCGCTCGCCATGCCGTCGAAGCTCCGGACGGCAGCCTCGTCTTCGAGGCCGACTGGGGACGGATCGGTCTGCAGCTATGGCGAATGCCAAAAGCGGGCGGCGAGCCGGTTCGGCTCACCGTGGACGGCCGGAGCTGGAGCCCCTGCCTTCTGCCGGACGGACGGATTGCCTCGCTGTATGAGGGGCCCGATTCGGGAGAGGCGCCCGACATCGCCGTGCATGCCCCGGACGGATCCTCCAAGGTTCTGATCGCCCGGGGCGTCGAGGCGGCGCTGCTGATCTGCAGTTCCTAGCGCTGCCGGAGCCGCGCGATCTGAGCGGCTACGAACATCATCACGGCGACCATCTCAGTTGCTCCACGTGCTGAGCGGCCCGGCTTCCGATGCGAACGCCGTCTCGTAGAGCGCCGCCAGCACCAGCGGCCTGAGGTTGCCGACGTTGGCGGGAATCGAGCCGGAGTCGGCCGCCGACGTCCAAACGCGGCCTTGCGCGTCGATGCCGTGATACGAGCCGGACGCGGCCGCGAACGGCTGCCCCGTAAATCCCACGCCACCCCAGACTCCGGCGGTTCCAAGCGCGTTCCGTGCGTCCATTTCGATCGCCTCCTCGGCTGAGGAGGCGTGCGGAGGCGGCGTACGGCCGTGCGGTCTTGCGCTCTACAAGTGGCGGCCGAGCTTCGGTGCGTTCACGCGCTTTGTCTTCCGGCCGCGATCGGCGCGCGACGCCGATACAAGACCCACGAATAGAAGCGGATCGGACGTGCCGACCGCATAGGTAATCACCAAACTGGTACTGGGCGCGCAGGGTATCGAGTTACCCGGCGACCGCAAGTTGGCGGACCTTCTTCGAAGGTCGGGCTACCACCAGGTCATGGCTCACCTGCAGGTTGAGCCAAAACTCCGGGCTCGTATCAAGTGCACCTGAGAGGAGCCAGGCAGTCTTCGGAGTCACTCCCCTCTTCCCCCTCACCAACTCGTTGATCCTCTGAACGGGAACGCCGAGGTGCTCGGCCAGCGCGACCTGGGTGATGCCGAGCGGCTTGAGAAACTCTTCGCTCAGAATCTCACCGGGGTGCGTCGGAACACGCTTCCGTGGAAGCATCACAACTCCTTAGTGGTAATCGATGATCTCAACATCATGCACCTCGCCCGCTGCCCAGCGGAAGACCAGCCGCCACTGATCATTGACCCGAATAATTCGCTCCGGCGCCGCACCCCACCAACAGACTCTTAGGAATACGATCGACTGGAGCCTTAGATTGCTGGAGCCTCAGGACTCGGCCTTGCTGCCGAGACTCGCAGTTTTCTCGGGAGGCTTTGACTTCGCCGCAGCCGAAGCGGTGGCCGGCACCCCCTCCCCGCGAGCGTTGCCCCGTCTGGTTGACAAGTCCCTCGTTACCTTCGATGCGCTCGAGCAGCGCTACGCTCTCCTAGAGCCCATCCGCCAATATGCCCGAGAGCTTTTGGATCGGTCGGGCGATTCCGCAGACCTCAATCGCCAACATTTCGATTGGTTCGCAGCACTCTGCAGGTCGATCTCTCCCGACCTGACGGGGCGCCGTCAGCAGGATTCATTGGAACGACTTCACCGGGACGAGGACAATCTCCGCTCAGCGTTTCAGTGGGCGTTGAAGGCGCGTCCCGCAGCCGCGTTGTCCTTGATCATCTCCGTCTGGCGCTTCTGGGAGGTACGCGGTGCGGTAGCGGAATGCGCAGAGTCCATCGAAGCAGCGCTCCAGGCTGCACCGGACGCGCCTCTGCACGACCGGACTTGGGGCCTGCTGGCGGCGGGAGCGATGCGTCTTTGGATGCGCGACACCGACCGCGGCGCAGAGCACCTCATGCAGGGAGTCAAAGGGGCGGAAGAACTGGCCGACGTCGACCTTGCCTGCTTCGCCGACAACGCGCTGGGTTGGCTGGCGGAGATGCGTGACGAGATCGATGACGGGCTGGCGCACTATCAACGAACGATTTCCCGGGCCGGGCTCGGTTGCGACCCGATACGGATCGCGACGGCACACAACAACATCGGAGCGCTCGAGTTCCGGCGGGGTGATTTCGCCGCGGCCGGCGACTCGTACAGGTCTGCATTGGCAATCGCCGACGAAGCGAGCGATGTTCGTGTCGGGGCGATGATTCGTTCGAACCTCGGCGAGCTTGCGCGCTGTCGCGGAGAAATGAGTAAAGCCCGAATCTATCTTGCCGATGCCCTCCAAATGCACCAGCAACTGGGCGACCGAAGCATGTCCGCGTGGACGCTCGAGCAGATTTCTTTCGTGTGCGCCGCAACAGGCGACGCGCGCGGTGCAGTCCTTTCGTCCATGATGGCCGAGCTCATGACCGACTCAACGACGGTCGATCATTCAGTGAAGCCGTCCACCGAACGCCTGGATCTGGCCACGCTCCCTCTCGACGAGACCGAGATGGTCGCCCTGCGGGCCGAAGCCAGAAGGATGCCGCCTGGAGACATCGTGCGCATGCTCCGCACGCCGTAGGAACGGCAACCGTGGCCTTAACAGGTACTTGTTCGAACCCGAGATGGCTCGGTGCGATGGGCACGCTGACCACGGAAAGTACGAGGGGCGTCATCGAGGTCGGTAAACGTCGGACCGATGATCGATCCGAACGACACGAACCTGACGAGTTGCCTCATCTAACTCATAGACGACTCGATAGGGACCCCTACGCGCCGACCAGAGCCCTTCTAGCTCGCGCTGAAGTGGATGACCCACTCGTTTCGGATTCTCGATCAACGGACCGACCATGAACTCAACGACTGCGGCGGCTACCTTCTCGGGAAGACGGCGCAGCACGCGTTCCGCCGAGGGAGCAACGACCAACTCCCAAGTAGAGCGTCTCACGACCGAAGGTATCTCTGCTTCAGTTGATCTGCGGTAAGGCCCTTGCCGCGCGCGATCGCCTCACGAGCCTTGCGAATCCCGGCGACGGCTTTGGGATCCGACAGGATATCGAGCGTCTCCTCGAGCGCGGCCAGGTCGTCCGGGCTGATGAGAACTGCTGCGGCCTTTCCATTCCGAGTCAGCGTGATCCGCGCATGATGACTTTCGATACGGTCGACAACCGCCGACAGGTGAGCCTTGATCTCAGCCAGGGGCAACGTCTCTTCCATGACCATTATTATAGTCATACCCATGTACTCGTCAAGATGCAAGGAAGGCGGCGTGGTTTGAACGACGGATCTCCCTTCAGACCTGTGGGCGCGGAGGGTATCGAACCCCCCGACCTTCTGCTTGTAGGGCAGAGGATTGATCACCAACTACCTGCGGAAACGCGGTCGGCGGCGAACTCTAGGACGCGGCGGGGACCTCCGATCCGGCGCGAGCCCCCCGCGGTTGGCGAATGTCATCCACGCCCTGAGTCGGCGTAATGGACCGCGCCGGGGCTAGGCTGCCGATCCTTTGGTCACGTCCCAACCTGGAAAGACCAATACGCCGGGATGGCAATCCAGAGCTCGGGCGATGACCTTGGCTCTCTCGACGCCGAGACGAACGCGGTCGTTCTCGATCGCCGAGATCGTGGACTGCGGGATCCCCGTGAGGCTTGCTAGATCGTTCTGGCTGAAGCCCTGCAGGCCGCGAATGATGCGGACCGATTCCCCTACCGATACGTCCACCGTCTTGCGTGCCTTTCTGAACTCCTTGCGGTTCACCAACATCACCTCCTGCGGTAGTCGTGTGCCGTGATGTCGATCACGAACACCGAAATCTCCCGAGCAACGACCCTATAGATGATCCTGTACTGGATCCCGAGCCTGGAAGACCGGTGCCCTTTCCATTCACCTGAGAGTGCCTCGTCGTGGAATCCCCTGATGAGCCGCAGCCCCGGCGGTCCCGAAATCCGAACGATATCCTTCCACTTCTCGTACCGCTTCAGGATCTCGTCCGGAAGTCGCTGCACCTGTCTCGCCAGACGCCGGTGCTCGTAAATCTCCCACACCACTAAAATGTACTATCCTAAATATGGTATGTCAACATTGTTTGATATGGCTCTGCGGAGTGGCCTTAACGGCCGCGTTCGAACCAACAGCTTTACTTAGATGACCCACCTTGACCGCCGGACTCGGATCCGGACGCGCCGTTCCCGGGGTTTTGTGGCGGTCGCGGAGGAAGCTTCGGAGGCTGTGGCTTTGCGGTCTGAGTTGGAGACGCCCGATGACAGAACCGGGGCCGGAACGTTCCCGCATTCGGCGGCCGCGGCATTAGTAGAAACTCGCTCGGAGCCGTACACGACCGCCAGCGGCGTGGCGACCGTGCAACTGGTGGCTGTGTCCGGCAACTGCGTCACCGGCGTAACTCGAGCCCGACTCACGTCGAGGATTGTCCTGGACACCGTGACGCAGCTCTACCCAACGCAGTGCTTTCTCAGCGGAGAGGTCACCTTCTCTCAACCGTTGAGCGACTCGTCGGCAAGCTTCAATGCAACAGGGATTGGGGGCTTCGCCTGCTTCGGGCTGATGGAGCTGGATACCGGCAGGTTAGAGGTCACGATCCAGGGCGCGTCGGTCTCGGGGCTCGGGGCAACTGGAGTGAAATGTCAATCTCTCGTTGGGGGGCAGATTCGCGCCATCGGCGAACATGCCTGGGTTTCAGAGGTCCATGGACGATGGACACCGACTGATGATCTTCGTGGCGTGGCTATGGGGGCGGTCACCACCGTCACGCCGCTTGGCCACACTCCCTGGCGAGGCGCGGGATACTTCTTCTTAGCTCCAACGCGCGGGAACTGCATGACCGGAGTTCAAAGCGCCACCTTTTCCGGAGCATCGGTCGTCACGAATCAACCAATCACGGCTTCGCAGTGACCAGCCCGAGTTCGCGTCGAGCGCTGTGCGCTTACGAACGCTCAACGTAAAGAGGATGTGATCGTGCACATTCAGCGCGGCCGCCCCAAGCCCGGGGTTGTGGACCGCTACCCGCGGCAGGGCTCGCGTGCTCGCCGCGGGTCGGGAGTGCTCGCCTATCGGCGGCCCCCCAACCGCGCGCCGAAGGGATTCGGCACCCGAACTCGTCGGGTGCCGAAGCTTCAATTCAATCGTGCACGCCGGTCGGTGGCGGGTACGGACCCCACTCCCCGCACGGCTCGGCGGCCGGCGCCGCATGCGCTCCCAAAGAAGCCGCGACGATGACCGCCGCGAGAATCGCTTTGCCCCGATGCTCCCACATGGCAACCCCCTCGGCTCCATGTGAGAGTTCGTCGGCCGATCCGAGCATTCCTTTGGACAAATCGCCCATTACGACGGCGCGGTCGCCCGACTCGGGGGCCCCGGGTCTTGAAGAGCCGCGCCTCGTGGCTGCTCAGCCGCCCATGTTGGAAAGCAGGACGACGATGCCGGCGACGAGCACAGCTGCGGACGCTGCGTAGCGGGCCATCCATTCCCAGCACCGGGCACCGCTGCCGTTCTCGGCACGAATGGTCAACAACTCGAGCACCGGGTTCGGCATGCGTCGGTACCAGCCGCGGGCAACGACCGGGTGACCGATGAACTGCTTCACGCGGAACAGCCCGAACCAAGGCCGCGCGAATGGGATCGGCTGCCGGTAGAGCAACGGTACGAATCCTGTTTCGTCACGCAGAACCAAGTCGGGGCTCAGCACGTAGCCCGGCTGGCCGCGCCCGACAATCGACCCGCGCAACTCGACCGAGATACCGCGCACCGGCCCCGCGTCGAGTCGCCCGAGCAACGACACTAGTTGCGCGACCGGGGTAAACGACGCAGCCGGATAGCGGAAGAACTGCTTGAACAGCAGCAGCAGACCGGCACCGATCAATGCGGAACCGATGCTAAGGGGCGATTGCCCAAACGCTCCCCAGAGCACAAGCGGCGTCAAGATCAGCCATGGGAACACTGCGATGGCGATCTCGGAGACGAACCGCAACCGTGCGGCAGCGCGTTGCTCGGCCGTCACGCCGGCGAGCGAGCGCAGCACGCTCCAGACCCGGGGGTGGCCGGGCAAGCCCGAACGCTCCAGGGAGGCGATGCGGTTGACGACGAGCGGATGAGTCGAGAAC
>JBKKBA010000091.1:0-6105 GCA_046714275.1 Actinomycetota bacterium | reverse complement strand
TCCAGAACAACGGCAGGTTGCGGAATCTCATAGCGGCCTCGCCGCCAGATACACGAAGAGCTGCAGCCCCGCATCGCCGACGCGAGACAGGAAGGTGACGACGCTTCCATCGTCGGAAACGGCAGGGGCGCCTCCCCAGCCATCCACGCCATCGGCATGCGCAGTTATTGGAATGGTGACGTCGTTGACCATGTCGTAGACGAATACGTCGACCCGGCACTCCACGATGCTTCGTGCCGTGGTCTCCGGGGGGTCACAATTGGCAAGATCCGCCGTCTCGTTCGTGATCGCTTGATAGGCGACGAAGCGTCCGTTGCTCGAGATCGTCGGATAGTGCGGGTTGCCGACGTTGTACGTGGAAGGCAACTGACCGTCCGTAAGTTGCTCCATCGATGGCCCGATTCGACGAGTCACGCCGAGCACGCGGTCTCGCACGTAGACGTCGTTGGAAGCTTCGCCGTCGCGAAGATCGTCGGAAACCAAGTTCGTCGCGAAAGAATCGAACACGACGTATCGGCCATCCGCCGAAATCGTCGGTTGAAGGTACAGATTGCGTCCGACTGAGGGACCGTTTCCCTCGACTTCCTCTGAGGACACCGAAACGCGTTCGGTCGTTCCCAGGATCCGATCGCGAACGAACGTGTCCCACGTGAGATTCTTGTCGGCCTCGACCAAGTTGGGCGCAGGGGAGCGGAATACCACGTAGCGGCCGTCGGCAGAGATGAACGGCGTGAGATCTTCGCGAAGCACCGATTCGTACTGGGTGGTGTTCGCATCGGTGTTTGGACTCGGCAGTGCTTCTTCCTCGTTCGAGGACACCGATGCCCGCTCGAAGCGACCCGTCACCCGGTCGCGCACGTACACGTCGATAGATGCGTTGTCGTCATCAGGAACAAGGCCTCGAATGGTCGTGAAAGCGAGATAGCGCCCGTCGTGCGACAGCGAAGGACTAAAGGCGCCCCGCCACGCCGAGACGTGGAATGGATCCGTGTGACGTGGGGACGCCACCTCGAGTGTGACCTCTCCTGATTGCAGGTCCCTGACGAACAGATCCCAGCCCTCATGCTCTTCCGGTCCGAGGTTGTGTGAATCGGAGTAGAACGCGACGTAGCGGCCGTTGCCGGAGATGATCCCGGGCCCGATCTGATGGCTCGTGCCGGCGTCGCCGTTCGGCCCGGACGACACCAGCCGCGTGCGTCCGGTGTCGAGATCTCGCACGAATACCTGCCCGCACGGTCGGTCTACATATAGCCAGCTGTACGATCCCGGCGTGGCGTCGAAGCAACTCTCCGACTGGCGGCTTGATACAAAGTTGGTTGCCTGCGATTTGAACGCAACGAACCTTCCGTCGGGCGTCAGGTTCCCCGGTCCCGAGGGCCGGTTTGCTTTCTCGCCCGACGAGGAAACGCTCGCCTGTGTAACGGCACCGCGCGGATCCAGGTTGAACCGCAGCGCCCCGCCTTGTAGTGCCGAGGTCACCTGAAACAGATACGTCGATCCGGCGTTCGCGGCAAAAACGCGAAGAGCAGAGCCGGACCCCGACGAGTCGCATCCGTCGAGGACGGGGCGCAATGTGTCGCCCGACTTTTCGAACACTCCCAACACAAGGGGGTAATCGCTTCCCAGTGTGTAGGCGATCAACCCCATGCTCCGCGGCGCTGTGTACTGGTACCAGACCGTCCCACCGGCCGGGGCGCACTCGTTGGGGTCGCCGGATCTGGTCGCTCCGGCAGTGTTCGTTTGACCGGTGAACGGAATCGATCTGATCACGTAAGCATGCCCGGCATCGTCGTTGATGAGTGAGTGTCCTACGACGTTGCGATTATCCGGCGTGACAACCGATCCTCTACGCGGGCGCGGTTCGCGGGCAGTCGGGGGCACTACCGACGCACGTGTGTCGGACCCGAGGACGCCGGTGATGAACGCCTCGCTCAATGGTGTCAGGGGTCCCGGGATGCCGGAATAGTCGAGCGCCGGCCGCCCGCCCGGACCGAGCAGCGTCTCCAGCAGCGGAACTCGAAGCCCCAAGCCGATCGCAGTAAACAACAGTGCCCATGCAACTCCCAGCACCACGACTGTCCTCGGCGCACGCTGTCGAAGGAGTGCGTTCATGATCGCTTCCAAGCGACCGGGCCAGACGGCTCGTAGCTGCAGAACGTTCCGGTCTTCACAGAAGCGGCCAAGTGCGCCGCGAGACTCGAGTGTGTGACCTCGATTCGCTTCACGGCTGCGGAAATCGCACGGGACACGTTGACGCGCATCCGCTCCGACGGCGACCCGGTCTTGCGGTCGCGCCCTCCGAGGCCAATTGCGCGTGCCAGCTCGCCGGCAAGAAAGTCCATCTCTTCGCGTGCCCGGGCGGCTCGCTCGGTGTCGTTCCACGATTCGGCCTCTTCAACATGCTCGCGAAGCTCCTCCAGGCGGCTGCGGTACGCAGCCCGTGCCTTCGGATCCAGCCCGCCTGCGGACGCGCCGAGATCCTTCGACAATCCGACCGCCTCACCGCGATGCCGGCGCGAAGCGTCAAGGCCTTCGTTCGCTACCACGAGTTCCATCACGTGAATACCCTCTCGCGGCGAGCCGAGCAGATCCGCGATGTAGCGAAGACCCTTGGAATCCTTCATCCGAACGGTCTCCCCTTCGTATGAAAGCGTCCAGAACTCGCCTTCCCGGATGAAGACGTTCTCGTGTGCGGAGACCAGGGCGCTGCCGGGACCGTCGTTGTCCGTGAGACCGCGGAGCTCGTTGAGCACGATGCTCGCGAGCGAGGGAGGAAACACGAGCTCACCGGCATGGACGCGTCCGACCGCTTGGACGACGTCGGACGGGTCCGCGGTTTTCAGCAGGTATCCCGATGCGCCTGCCCGGACGGCAGCGATCACGTCGTCTTTCCCATCGAGCGCAGACAAGAAGAGAACCTTGGCGCCGCTGCCGGCCGAGTGGATCCGCCTGGTCGCCTCGATCCCATCGATCGCCGGTATATCGACGTCCATGATCACCACATCGGGACGCTCGCGTGCGGCCAACGCCATGGCCGCCTCACCGTTCGATGCCTCGCCGACGATCTTGCCGGCCCGCTTGCGTTCCAGAAGCCGCCGCAAAGAGTCCCGCCAGATCGGGTGGTCATCTACGAGCAGGATCCTTGGCGCAACAGGGCGCGGGGCCCGCGTTGCGGGTAAAGGTACGGCGGGGCGGCGGCCGGACCTCTGCGGCATGTGATCCCCCCTTGACGTCTGGAACATCCTAGGGCAAGCCCTCCTTCCGCCCTTCTGTCCCCTATCCGTTCATTTCGACTGAACGGCGTTCCTGCCTACTGAACCTGACTATTCGCGGAAAAAAGTTCCAGAGGGGTGAGGCCCTTCCGAACCCGACAATGGTCTCGTCCGGTATGCGTTCACTTCCCCTGAACGTAGTTCGTCCCTTTTGAACGCCTTTAAGACAAGCGTCCAGGAGCCCATGACCGTGTGGGTCGCGCTGAGGGGAGGAACTATGCGTGTTCGATTCACGGCCGCCGCGTGGCTGGCGATCGCCGCGCTGGCCGGCGCCGCGACCGTGGGGAGTCCGAGCCCTGCCGGCGCACACGACGGGTGGCATATCACCAAGGTTTCGGCGCTGCCGTGCGCCCTGCTCTGCCCGGGTTGGGAAGGCGCAGAGGCGATGGGCGGCTACGACCCTTGCGCGACCCCGTACACAGGCCCCCCCGGGTTCTACGACGAGGTCACCATCACGCCCACGATCGGCGAGTACTGGATGCGGTACTACGTGGACGCCTGGTGGGACGTCTGGGCCTGCGACCGCTTCGGAAGGATCATCAACACGCCTTGGGCCGAAGATTGCCAGATTCCGTTCGTGGGTCAGTCCCCGGTGCGCTGCAGTTCGCATAGAGAGATTCGAGTGAGACCCTGGGCGCCCGTCCGGCTGCGAGTCTTCAACGTGCTGGGAGGACTGCCAGAAGCGAACCTTTGGTACTACCTCAGCTACGGCGCCGGCCCCTGACTCGTGCGGCTCCACCATCGATCCGGACTGCGGTCAGCCCACGTCCGCATCCCGACCGAACAGGGTTCGTCGCATTTGAACGCGTTTGTGATGAGCGGGACTGTCTATCACACCGAGGGGGGAGTTATGCGAATGCATCGGAAGGCATTGACGCTCTTGCTTGTCGTCGCGTCGTTGACGTTCGGGGCGCAGCCCGGCGTGTCGCAGGCAGCATGCCCGCCGGAACCGCATCCGTGCGGCGGGGAATGGCCCGAGGGGCTGGAAGGCCCGTTCGAACTCCACCGTGTCGAGCCGGTCCGCCTGAGCGTGCCGCTCGACTGGAGCGAGCCGGACGGAGAACAGACGTGGCTCGACGGCGTGATCGCGTTCCCGGATCTTCCCGACGGCGTCGGGGCTCCGTCGATCTTGATCTCGACCCCGTACCCCGGCCACTGCCTCCTTGGCGGCTCGCTGGTCTCCTGCGGCCGTGACCCTGCGGGACGGGATCTCCTGACCGCCGTGACGACCCGCGTGTGTCCCGGATCCGACTACTGGGACGATCGGCCCCCACAGGTCCCGGGGTGCTCCGCGGGCGACGCCGAGACCAACTCGCTCGGTATTCCGTCGGTCGACCTCGTGGAGCAGGGGTATGTCGTCGCTATTTTCAGCGTCCGGGGCATGGGTGCGTCGGGAGGCTGCTTCGGACTCGGAGATACCAACGAGCAGCGCGACCAGAACGCGCTCGTCGAGTGGCTCGCGTCTCAGCCTTGGTCGAACCAGCGTGTCGGCATGGGCGGCAGGTCCTACATGTCTTGGACGGCTTGGCAGGCGGCCATCCAAGCCCCTTCCGCCCTCAAGACGGTCGTAACGGCAGGGGAGTTCGTGGACTTCTATCAGATGCGCTTTACCCCTCAAGGAGCCCCCGGGTGGTACTGGTCGCTCGGACTCGACGCGTTTATGGCCGAGTGGTCGGTGGGAACCGGCGAATTATCCGGCTCGAATGATTGGGTAGGGCGTCTGTGTCCCGATGCGATCGCAACCCACGCCACTCGGAGCACCGTCGAGCACTCAACCGAGAGCCGCGATCAGGCGTACTACGAGGAGCGCAGCCTGATCGGCCGGTTGCGCGACGTCCGCGCTGCGGTGCTGAGCACGCACGGATTCCTCGACCATGGCGCGCACGAGTACCAGGACAGCACGCTCTGGGACCTGGTCCCTCAGGTGCCGAAGCGCTTTATCCGCGGCTGGTGGGCTCATGAGTGGCCGTCCAACTACTACGAGGGCGCGGCGACCCACTACAACTCGGGCAAGGACTTCGACCCTCTCAACCCCGCGTGGTCAGAACCTGAATGGCGCTCGATCTTGCTCCGCTGGCTGGCGTACTGGCTCAAGGGCGTGGGGACGCCCGGCCGGATCGGCGTCATGGACTCGAGCGCCTCCGGACAGGGCGCGCCGATCGGCGATTGGATCTCGAGCAGTAGCGGCTGGTCCAACTCCGAAGAGGTGCTCTACCTCGCGTCATCGTCGCTCGCGACCGCACCCGGCGGAGACAGCGCATCGTTCCGCGACGCGCCCATCGCCGACCCTGACGGCCAAGCCGACAGCACGGACGCATCCCTGTACTGCGGCGACCGGCTCCGCCGCGTCGTCTACGAGACGCCGCCGCTGGCCGACGACGTTGCCATCGTTGGCAACCCGTACGCCTACTTGAACCTGTCGAGCGACATGCCCGGCGGCATCGTCGATGTGACGGTGATCCCCATACCCCCCGGGTTCAACTGTGCGAACGTGGGGAGCCGCCGCCTTCGGATGATCACGATGGGTCAAGCCGACCTGCGCCACCACGATTCCCCGTACGTCGGACACGACTTCCCGATGAACACGCCGACGCACGTCCGCATCGATCTAACCGACGTAGCGCGTCGCGTCCCAGCGGGGTACCGGATAGCGATAGTGGTCAGTCGCGGTGAGCACGCCCGCACCGCCCTCGCTCGCGCTCCGAAGATCGGCCGCGCGCAAGACGTGCCGCAGATCACGATCCACGCCGGCGACGACGCAACGGCAAGCCACGTCGTCCTGCCGATCGCCGAAGGAACGCTCGGCGGCTCTGCCCCAACAATCGCATATCCA
>JBKKBA010000090.1:0-6051 GCA_046714275.1 Actinomycetota bacterium | reverse complement strand
GTGTGTGCACGCCGGTGGCGAACGTCCGGGCGATCGACCAGCCTCCGGCCGTGGCCGGTGTCGACGCGATCTCGATGCCCCCATCGAACAAACGCAGCGTGACCGTGTCATCGAAGACCTGCCCCGTCACCGTCACGTTCGCCGGTGTCACCGCGTTCTGGGCCGGAGACACGATAGTCGGGGGCGGCGGCGCGGTCAGGTCACCGGCGACGGTGATTGAGCACGCCGTGCTGGGGCCGCTTGCGTTACCGGCTCCGTCGATGGCGCGCGCGGTCACCGAGAACGTGCCGTTGCCCGGGAAGGTAATCGAGATCTGCCAGTTCCCCAGCGCATCGGTCGCGACCGAGCCATACACAACGCCGTTCACGGAAACCTCGATGGCGGTGCCCGGCTCGGATGTGCCTCGCAGCAGGTAGGCCGGGCTTGTGATCGATCCTGATGGGCAGTTGGTGATGACCGGCGGCGCCGGCGGTGTGGTATCCGTTGGATCGTTGTCGTAGATCGTCGCCGTCACGCTGGGAACCGGCTTGCCGCCGTAGGTCGCATCGGCACTGACGGCCGCGTGCGTGACCACCCCGGCGTGCGTTCCCTCGATCAGCGTGTCGTCAACGGCGGTCACCGTGAACTGCTGTGGAAGGTTCCAGTTCGCCGAGGTGAAGGTGCGCGACGCCGGCGTCACGGTCAGTTGTGCATCGGCCGATGCGTTGATCGTGACCGGGTCGGTCGGCTGGCTGAGCAGGCGGAACGAATAGAAGTCGGTAAACGTTCCCCCCTCGGCCAGCACCGTGATGTTGTCGGTCTCTTCCAGGATGAACACGCCGTCGTTGTCGGCGATGTTGACCGTCACCGAATCGACCGGCGATCCGTCCCAGTGGCCGTCGAAGCTGGCGATCGAATGAGTGATCGTCGTCGTCGCCGGCAACTCTGGGACCGTGTCGTCGATCGCCGTCACGGTGAACGTCTTCGGCACTGCATAGTTCGAGGCGTCGAAGACGTGCTCCGCGGGACTCACGACCACGCCGGGACCCGCCCGCGGGATGACGCGGACGAAGTTCAGCGGGGCCGTCTCCAGACGCACCGAGTACGCCGCCGGCGGACCGCCTTCGGCGACGCTCAGCGTGGTGGGCGTGACGACCGCTCCCAGCGCGCGGATCTCCAAGTTGTCGATCACAAATCCTTCGCCGCCGCACGACACGCATGCTTCGCCGGTCGCTCGGAACAGCAGCGAGTCAACGGTCCGCGATCCCGGAGCCTGGCATTCGCGGAAGAAGTTTTCCCACGTGGTCCCGGTATAGCGCAGGGAGTTGTCCACATACAGCCGGACCACATCGTTGGCCGGCCCGTCCAGCAGGTCCAGCACGACACGGATCGAATGAGGCTGCAGCCTGACCAACCGGGAAGCCACGGTCACGTTGGTGAAGTTCTTGCTGGAGCATCCGGGAACTTGGAAGCCCGACTTGTAGTCCGCGAACTCAACGGCCAGGCCGTCGGCGCGGTCCACCATGCGAACCAGGCTCATCCGCGCGCCGTCGCCTCGATCGGGGCTGGTCTCGATCGACAGTCCCGGCTGCCAGACCGTCGGGGTGTAGGACGCGAAGCTCCACTGGGCGTCGAAGCGCCGGACACGAACGCCGCCGGAGAACCCGTCGCTGCGCGCGTCGGTCTCGCCGGCTTCGTTGGATGTCGGCGCCGAGAACGTCTGATCGTCGAACGAGCCGGATGTCGTTGCGTTTGAGATCCGGAAGCTTTGGATGCCGAAGCCGTCGTAGCCGTTGCCGTTCTTCGTGATGAACTGGTCGTAGGCGCCCGTAGATTTCCAGCCGTTCTGACCGTTCACCGACCCGATGGCGAACGCCGGCGGCTCGAACCCGGTTGCCGTCAGATCGGCATGAGCGGGCAGTGCCAATCCAAGCGCGATCAGCGTGAGTGCAAGCGTGACGCGAACAAGCTTCGTCATGAAAATCCCCCTGAGCGTGAGTCCTGGTCGCTCACAAGTTTCGCGTCGGTATCGAATTGTTCCTTCCTGCCGCGCATGCCGTTTTGCCCCAGCTTTCGGACAAATAAGGACGAGAGGGGTCATGCCGGCCCGGAGAATCGATTCTCAAGTACCTTGGAGGCCCGTGAGCGACCCTTGGATGGATCCCCAGCTCCTTGCGAAAGAGGCCTACGCGACCCCGGAGCAGTTGGAGGCGCGCCGCTCGATCTACTCGTACCGGCGACCACTGCTTGACCTGGTCGACTTTGCGGAAGACTTGATCGAATGGCGCGGCGACGAGCGGCTGCTGGATGTCGGATCAGGTCCCGGCCATTACATCGCCGGTATTCGAGCCAAGCATCCGGACGTCACGGCGGTAGCCGTAGACATATCTGAAGGCATGATGTCGGCGGCTCGCTCCGCGACGGGGCAGCCGGCGGCCGCAGCCGATGTCGCCGCTCTTCCCTTCCCCGACGCGACGTTCGACGTCGTGCTGGCCATGCACATGCTCTATCACGTCCCAAAGATCCCCAGCGCCGTTGCCGAGCTGCATCGCGTCCTTAGGCCCCACGGCGTCCTGCTGGTTTCGACCAACAGCCATGAGCACCTCGGCGAAGTTCGCACGGTCTTTTCGCAGGCGATGATGACCATCCTGCGGCGCCAGCCCCCTCCATTCACCAATGCCGGGGATCGGTTCAACCTGGAGAACGGCGAGGAGATCCTGGCGGCGAAATTCGCAGACGTTCGCAAACGCGCCGCCTGGGGAACGCTGGTCGTTCCAGATTCCGCGCCGGTGATTCGCTACATCCAGAGTTTGAGGCCGTTTCGCGAGAGCCTGGTCGGCGGCCGGCAGATCTGGGACTCGATCGTCGAAGAGGCGGACCGGCTGGTGACGCAAGAGATCGCCGACGGCGGCTCCATCGAGCTGGCCGCCCGGACCGGCGTGTTCGTCTGCCGGCGAACCTAGCGCCGCTTCGCGGTCGCCGTGCGTTCGCCGGCCCCCCGGTCGCCGTGCGTTCCCCGGCCCCACCGGTCGCCGTGCGTTCCCCGGTCCCCGCCGGGACCATCGGTTTGCGCGACGCAGGATCGTCGGAAGATACTTCTTGAAACCTACCGACCAGTAACCACCCAGGAATCGCAAAGGGGGACCGCCGTGGGGCGTCTTGACGATCGCGTTGCCATCATCACCGGAGGAGGGCGCGGCATCGGCCGCGCGACCGCGCTGCGCTTCGCGTCGGAAGGCGCGGCCGTCGTCGTCAACGACATCGACGGCGACCCTGCCCAGGAAACGGCCGAGATCATTCGAAAGGAAGGCGGACGCGCCATCGTCAGCCTTCACAACACCGTCGAGTCCGACCAGGCGGAGCAGATGGTGAAGGCCGCGCTGGACGAGTTCGGCAAGCTTGACATCCTGGTCAACAACGCCGGCATCACGCGCGACAAGACCTTCCACAACATGACGCCCGACATCTGGGATGCCGGCATCAAGGTCAACCTCTACACCGCCTACAACTCCACGTATCACGCCGTGCAGCACATGCGTGCCGTGGCTAAGAAAGAGCTGGAGTCCACGGGGCAGGTGTCCTATCACCGCAAGATCACGTTCACGTCGTCGTCGGTCGCCCTGACGGGAAACCCCGGCCAGGCCAACTACACCGCGGCCAAGGGCGCATTGATCTCGCTGACCAAGACGCTGGCCAGGGAGCTTGGGCCGTTCAAGATCAACGTCAACGCCGTTGCGCCAGGCTTCGTCGAAACGCGGCTCACCCAGGCCAAGCAAGAGGGGAGCGACTTGGGCATCCCCGATCAGTTGCGAAACATGGCCCTGATGATGATCGCGCTGGGCCGCGCCGGCCAGCCCGAGGATCTTGCCAACGTCCACCTGTTCCTCTGCTCACCGGACGCCGACTTTGTGTCCGGTGTCCTGATCCCGACCACCGGAGCCCAGTTGGGCGCATAGCGCCCTGCGAAGGAGGAGACATGCCACTCAACACTGCGCTGGTGGGCAAGGAGTATCCGGCGTCCGACGTCTACGAGGTGGGCCGCGAAAAGATCCGCGAGTTCGCGCTGGCGATCGGGGACCCCAACCCGCTGTACACCGACGAAGGCGCCGCGAAGGCTGCCGGCTATGCCGACATCATCGCGCCGCCGACGTTCCTGACGACGATCGGGTTCAAATTCGGGCCGGCGATCGTGCTGGACCCCGAGCTGGGCCTGGACTATTCGCGCGTCGTCCACGGCGAGCAAGAGTTCGAGCTTCGCCGGCCCATCGTTCCGGGCGACCGCCTGTCGGGCGCGCCGAAGATCGTCGACATCTCCGCCAAGGGCAAGAACGAGTTCCTGACCTACCAGGCGTCGATCCGCACGCAGAGCGGCGAAGAGGTTGCCGTTGCGCGCTCCACGATCGTGTCGCGCGGCACCGCGCCGCAGGAGGGCTGATTCATGACCGCCAGCGTCAAGTTCGACGACGTCGCCGAAGGCGAAGAGCTGAAGGCGTGGACCTACAACGTCCAGCGCCTGAACCTGGTCATGTACTGCGGCGCATCGGGCGACTTCAACTTCATCCATTGGAACGAGGCGTTCGCCAAGATGGTGGGGCTGCCCGACGTGATCAGCCACGGCATGTTCACGATGGCCAAGGTCGGCCAGTTCGTCACCGACTGGGCCGGCGATCCCGGCGCCGTGGTCCGCTTCAAGACGCGATTCACCAAGCCCGTCGTCGTAGACAACACGTCCGGCAACAACGTCACCGTCACCGGCAAAGTCGCCAAGAAGCTGGACGGCAACCGCGTCCTGCTAGAGCTAAGCGCCACGACGCAAGAAGGCGATAACTGCGCCACCGCCGAAGCCGAAGTCGTCCTGGCTTAACGGCATTCCCGGCAATCCTGATGGCTCGGCTGGGTGAAAGACAGCAGGCATCGCAGGGTGGCGGCGTTTGGATTGCTTCTGTGCGCGGCGCTCACCGCCTGCGGACAGCGCGAAGTCACAACGCCCAAAGGTGGAACGGGAGCAAAACCGTCTGCTTGCCCTTCGACTGAGATTGCCACGACACCTGATTCGTTCGGACCAGCTCCAACAATCTGGCCCGGCCCAGTAGTGACCGAGCGGGGGGTGGAACAAAGCCCGGGTGGAATGTCGCCGTACCCCGAGTCCAGACCAACCACTGAGCAGACGTACTTGCAGGGAGAGCAAAGGGCTCGTCGCTGTTAAACGCTGGCGGCCATGACCCTAGCTTTCGTCGGCCGGCAGGATGGCGGCGCGGGCCGGCAGTTTCCTGCTCACCGGCTCCGCCACCCCGGCGGCAGATAGCCATTCGGGCGCAGGCCGGATCGTCCGGTTGAAGATGCGCCCGATGACCCTGGCCGAGCGAGGGTTCGAGACCCCCACGGTCAGCCTTACCGATCTGCTCCGAGGAGACCGCCCCCCGGTCGGAGGCTCCTGCGCGCTCACGCTGGAGGACTACGCCTCCGCGATCTGCGACTCCGGATTTCCGGGGCTTCGTCGCCTTGAAGGCCGCGCGCTCCGCGCCCAACTCGACGGGTATCTGGACCGGATCATCGACCGGGATTTCGCGGAGATGGGTCTTCAGATCCGCAACCCAGGCAGCCTCCGGCGATGGATGGCGGCGTACGCGGCCGCCACCGCCACGGCAGCTTCGTACGAGACCATCCGTGATGCGGCGACGGCCGGTGAGCACCAGAAACCGGCGAAGACGACGGTCATGCCCTATCGCGACATCTTGGAACGACTGTGGATCCTCGATCCGGTTCCCGCGTGGTTGCCGACGTTGAATCACATCACGCGCCTCGGCGCCGCGCCTAAGCACCACCTCGCGGATCCAGGACTGGCTGCACGGCTTCTGGGTGCCGACGTCGAAGCGCTCCTCGAGGGGCGCTCACTCGGTCCAACGATCGCGCGGGACACGACGCTGCTCGGGCAGCTCTTCGAGTCGTTGGCCGCGCTCACCGTGCGTGTGTGTGCGCAAGCGGCTGAAGCAGACGTCAAGCACCTGCGCACACACGCGGGCGATCATGAGATCGACATCATCGTCGAGCGAGGAGTTCATCGCGTCGTCG
>JBKKBA010000089.1:0-2543 GCA_046714275.1 Actinomycetota bacterium | reverse complement strand
GCACAACCTACTGAGCTTCGTATAGCGGACGAGGCCCAGATCGCAGCTATCCAGGAGGAGACAACAGACGAGCAGCCGCAGGTGATGCTTGTTCCTCCCTCAAAGGCCCAGCGTTCCGCTCACGAATTGAAAGGTACCCCTATGACCTTACGATTATCCCGCCGCCGCGCTATGCAAACGACACTGTCTGCCGCCGCGGTAGCCACCCTGCCCCGTGGCCGCGCCGTCGCCCGTCGTCGACACCGATCGTGGTCAACGAGGCGATGATTACTCCTGACCAGGTCGAGGCCGCCCTGCCCAAACTTGACGGCCTGCTCGAGGACGCGATGATGCGTACCGGCGTGCCCGGCGCGGCTGTCGCCGTCGTCTACGACGACGCGGTCGTCTACGAGCGGGCCTTTGGCGTCCGCGAGGTGGGCAAACCCGATGCGGTCACGCCGGAGACGGTATTTCAGCTCGCCTCGATGTCCAAGTCGATCTCCTCGACACTGGTCGCCGCTGTGGTCGGCGACGGCGCAACGACCTGGGACGCTGTGGCGGCCGACCTACTCCCCGGGTTCGCGCTATCCGATCCATGGTTGAGCGCCCAGGTCACCCTGCGCGACCTCTTCAGCCACCGCTCCGGACTGCCGGCCTATGCCGGGGACGGCCTGACCTCGACCTTCGGGTACGGGCGCGAGGAGAGCGTGCGCCGGCTGCGCTATGTGCCACCTGCAACCTCGCTTCGTACGTCCTTCGCCTACGCGAACCTGCCACTTTCCGTCGCGGCCTACGCGGCGGCCATGGCAACCGGACAGACCTGGGAGGACCTCGCCGATGAGCGGCTGTTCGCACCGCTCGGGATGGCCACCTCCAGCTACCGTCTTGCTGACTACGTGGGCCGGACAAACAAGGCCGCCCCGCACTACCGAACGCGAGACGGCGTCTGGGCCCTGGGTGAAGTCACCGACGCCGACGCCGCGTCGCCGGCAGGCGGGGTCAGCACCACCGTGCAGGACCTGACACGCTGGATGCGGCTGCAATTGGGCGGTGGAGTGTTCGAGGGGGCTGAGGTGGTGGCCAGCGCGCCGCTGCTTGAGACCCGCAGACCGCAGATCCTCGCGGGATCGCCGCCGAATCCGGCGGATGGGCCGGCGTTGTTCTACGGGCTGGGCTGGTACCTGCAGTACGACGAGCGGGGCCGTCTCCTCATGCACCACATCGGCGATTTCAACAGCGGCTTCCGGACAGGGGTGAGTCTGCTGCCCGCCGCCGGACTTGGCATCGTGGTGCTGAGCAATGCCTGGCCCAACTCGCTTTCGGACGCGATTCCCAAGGCGTTCTTCGAGATAGTCGAGCGGGGCGAACCGACCAAGGACTGGATCGGCATCTTCGAGGCCCAAACCGCTGCGGCGCTGGCCGAGGTGAGCGCCGCTGCACCATTCCCTCGGGGTGACGCGCCCGCCGACGGACCGCCGCTGTCGCTTGATGCCTACACCGGTTCTTACACCAACGAGTTGTACGGCGATATTACCGTTCGGGAAGAGAACGGCGGCCTCGTGCTGGAATTCGGACCGCTACCGTCCCGGCTCGAGTTGGAACACTGGGACCGAGACGTGTTCACGTTTCCGCTCCCGCCAAGCGGCGAAGTGCTGCTGGGCAAACTCGGCGTGCAGTTCATGATCGGGCCATCCAGGAAGGCAACGACAGCAGCGCTGGGGCTACCGACAGTAGGTCCAGACGCAAACGCGCTCTTCACCCGGATGGAGTCCGGAGGATGACAGGCGCAGGGCCTATCCAGGGCAACAGCGCGGGGCTATCGCGTACTTGGCCATCAACAGGGAGCTGCCTTTTCCACTCACCTGGAACCTATTTGGCTGGCTGGGCACCTATTGGGGGCGGGTCTGGGGAGGGGCTGCGCCCCTACGCTGCCGAGGGAATAAGAGACCTGGACCGTTGCGCAGGTGACGTCGAACAGCAAGCGCCCAGCAGGCCAGGTTCTTCTCTATTCACCTATTTCTGGCAGACCCCGCACCGCCGCCGACTTATCCTGCTGAAGGGTGTCCTCTTAACTGATAAGAGGAACGCGCCCACTGTCAATTTTCCCTAACTCCGACACGTCAGCGCTGCAGCGCTGGCATTCTCGCCAACCAGGCTGCTATCATTCTCTTCGCCTACTTGACCTCCTCATGTCGCTGACTCCTGAGCAGAAAGCCCGTCAACGAATTGACGCCCAGCTTAAGGCCGCAGGCTGGCACGTCCAAGATCGCGACGACCTTGATTTGACGGCCGCCCGTGGCATTGCGGTCCGCGAATTCCACCTGAAAACCGGATTCGGCTCTGCGGACTATCTACTCTATATTGGCCGTAAAGCCGCCGGCGCCCTCGAGGCCAAGGCCGAGGGGACCTTGACCGGGGTCGAGGCGCAGTCAGCAAAGTACTCTGAAGGCCTGCCGGAGAATCTCCGGGCTTGGCGTCGGCCGCTCCCCTTCCTTTTTGAATCGAACGGGTCCATCACCCAGTTCACCAATGGTCTCGATCCAGTGCCGCGCAGCCGTCAGATC
>JBKKBA010000088.1:0-3131 GCA_046714275.1 Actinomycetota bacterium | reverse complement strand
GCGAAGAGTCGCGCGGCAGAAGACGCGCGAGTATGCGGTCGCTATCAGGCAGGCGTGTGATCACGGCGCCGGGGACCAGGTCTCATCTTTTCGACCCTCCCCCAGGTATTCGACGCAATTCCGCTCGGCTCGCTGTTCGGTTTCCTGTTCTTCGCCGGTCTCTTCGGCACGGGGTACCTGTCCGCCGTCGGCGCAATCGAGGTGCTCGTGGCCGGCCTCACCGACAACACGCGCATCTCCCGCAGGCGTGCCGTATGGCTGATGTCCGCGGCAGTATACGTTCTCGCGATTCCTCCGACGATCAACAACGGCATCTTCGTGCCGTGGGATCTCACCTTTGGCTCGGGGATCCAGACGCTCGGGTCGCTCCTCGCCGGGGCCACCATCGGCTGGTGCGGCAACCGGTCCGCGGCGCTTCAGGAGCTCTCGAACCGAGAGGAGCGGCCCGTGCCTTCATGGCTCTTCTACTGGATCCGGTACGGCATCCCCGCAGCGATTCTCGTGGTCGGCATCTGGTGGTTGCTGACGAGCGTGTTCGGCGCCGTGACCGGCGTCTGATCACGACGCTGGCTCTGCTCGCCGCTACTTGTAGCGCACGCCGTGCTTGATCACGAGATCCACGCGCTGCAGGAGGTTGATGTAGCGTAGCACGTCCCCGCGCACGGCGATGATGTCTGCGTACTTCCCTTCGCTCACCGTCCCCACGTCGCGGTCCACCTTCATCGCCACCGCGGGCCAGTACGTGGCCGCGCGGATCGCCGTCATCGGATCGACGCCCAGCCGGTTGACCCACACGTCGAGTTCCTTCCAGGTGGCCTGGCTGTGAAACTTCATCGGGATGCCGGCGTCAGTTCCCACCAGCAGCACCGCTCCCGACTCCCGCAGCTGCTGGAACTTCCGGCCGAGCGTCGGTCGGCGGCCAGGCGTCGCCTGGAAGTAGGGAAGCCGATCGGGGTGCACGATCGACGAGCGGATGTCGGCGATCACGGAATCCGGAAGCCCCAGATGCCACGAGGGATCGTCCAGCGCCTCGGGGTTGTCGCGCAGGTACTCGTAGTTGAACAGCCCCTCGATCGTGGGCGTCCAGAACAACGGCCCCGCGTTTCCGCGCGCGGTGCGTGCGTGGAGCAGCGCGACGACGTCGTCCGGGTATTCGGGCGACGTCGCCATGCCGGTGTGCTCAAAATTGTCGACACCGGCGAGCAGGCCGCGCCGGATCTCTTCCGGCCGGTGCGCGTGTGCGACTACCGGGAGGCCGAGACGGTGCGCCTCGTCCACTATGGCGCGCACCTCCTCCATCGTCATCTCGTCCTGGTCGATAAGCTTCACGCAGTTGACGCCGGCGCGCACGAGCGCGCGCACCTTCTCTTTCGCGTCCGCGACCCCGTTCACGCCCCAGCGGAAGGCCTCCGTCCCCGGATACGGGCGGTGCTGCAGGAAGGGGCCGGAGACGTACATCGTCGGTCCGGGTATACGCCCGGCGTTGATCGCGTCACGCACGGCGATGCTCGGCCCGAGCGGGGCGCCGAGGTCGCGCGCGCTCGTCACGCCAGCGAGCAGCAACTGGTGGGCGGAAGCGGGCATGATCACGCGCTCGAGAATTGGCAGGTATGTCCGGTCCCAGTGCGCGTAGTCGCTGTGCCCGTTGATCATGAGATGCACGTGCATGTCCCAGAGCCCCGGGAGCACGCTCATGCCTTCGGTGGAAATCACTTCCATGCCCCGGGGAATCGGAAGCGACTTTACGGTGCCGACACGGGTAATGCGCTCCCCCTCGATTAGGATCACACTGTTGCGGATGGGCAGCCCGCCGAATCCGTCTATGAGTGTGCCGCCGACGAGCGCTATGGCGGCCGGCTGGGCGTCGGCACGCGTGGTGAGCTGCGACTGTGTCTGCGAGAGGGCGACGCCGACGTGCAGCACCAACGCGGCGCCAAGCGCACCGGTCAGGATGGGTAACGCCATGAAGTGGGGCGAGCTCCGGTTTTTCATTTCCCCCTCAGTTCCAGTGTTAGAACTTATGTAGGATCTGGCGGCCTCGAGGCTCGATGTGCGAGCATTCTCGATGGCGTTATGCGGCCTGCAACACCAAGTGGCGCAGGATCACCGAGCCTAGAATAAGCCAACTCCCGACGAATCCAATTCTTGCCGCACTGTCAAGAATGTACAGAACCTGCGCCGCATTGCTGGCTGCCCTCGCTGTACCTGCCTGCGGCGGCGCGGCCCGAGGTGCCGGCCAAACTTCAATTCAACCCGGAGCGAGCGGGCAAGTTGGCGCGCAGCACCACTCCGCCTCGCTGCTCCGCCAGTCCCTCGTCATCACGCTCCTGCTCCGGAGCGGCGTGCGATCAGGCGACCTCGACGTCGAACGCCAACGAAACGGTCAACGACGAAGAGCGCTGAAGCCTGGATCAACAGGCGCTTTCGTTCGTTGGTCCTCGGCGCCGCGCGGCACCGGCTCCGTGACGAAAATGGTCGGGTTGGGTGTGGGGCTCGTCGTCACCCCGGGCGGTGCCGACCGTGCAAACCCGATAGTGGCAGGGTGCGATCACTGCAAATCCTTTGCAGTCTATCAACGTGTGCGCTTGTTGGAGGGCGTAGCATCCGGCCAGTGACCGCCGCCGCATGGGGAAACTCCGAGGTCGGCACCAGCGCCTCGCCGGTACCAGGATCAATTTATGCAAAGGAACCAGTCGAGCGCGACGCCGAGCGACGGCGCAATGCGCGCTCTCTCGACCGCTGCGAGCGTATCGGCCGCGGGAGTTTCGGGAGAAGAAATGAGAACGCCGTTCCCTCCGAGCGCGAGACCGGGCTCAATGTCTCGCAGTCGATCGCCGATGTAGAGCGCCTGCGAAGGATCGATCCCGTGCTCGACCGCTGCCTGTCTGAAGAGAAGAGTACCGGGCTTCCGGCAGTCACATTGTTCGTCCGGGCGGTGAGGGCAGTGATACGTTGCATCGATTCGCGCACCACTCTCGCCCAGAACCTCGCTCAGTCGAGCCGTGATACGATGATGATCGTCATCGGTGAAAATCCCGCGGCCGATCCCTGATTGGTTGGTAATCACGATCGCAGGGATCATCGCGGCATTGATCCGCGCAATTGCATCCGCCGCGCCGGGAATCAACCGA
>JBKKBA010000087.1:0-6485 GCA_046714275.1 Actinomycetota bacterium | reverse complement strand
GTACCAGGCTGCGCGCCTTCGCGGGGTCGGCGGGGGCGACACCTCGGGGAACCGCCCCGACCGACCCCGGCGCCAGCAAGGCGCCCGCCGGGGTTGCCCCGAGGCCCGGGTCCGTGGCGGCGACGACTTGCGCTACGGCAGCCCGATCGACGGCGACGGCGATCGCGGCACGCGCGTTGCGAGCCGACAGACGCGCGTCGCGCGGCGACAGAAACAGGTACAGCAAACATCCGCCGTCCACGACAATCGGGGAGGCACCGGGTGGGGCTTGCAGTTGCTCACCGGTGATGTCAGCGCGTGCCGCGGTGCCCACCTGGACACGGATGGCGTCCGGCCAGGCTTTTCGCACGGGATCACTCTGCTGCTTCCACGCGGCGTTGCGAACCAGCCGGATCTCCCGGCCGGGCGTCGCGCGCTCGACGCGATACGGCCCGGAGGAGGAAAGCTGCTCCGGCGTGATGGCCGCGCCCGTCCCGGCCGGGACGGCGCTCGCCGCCGTGTGAGCCAGCATCCACTCCAGATCGTTGGCGGGACGGGAGAGCCGGAACCGAACCGTGCGATTGTCGGGGGTTTCGATGCCGGTCATCGTCGTCGCGCGACCCCCGGCGAACTCGCCGGCTCCGGCGATGACGGCGAAGTAGGCGCGCAAGGGAGACAGGACGCGGAAGAGCCTTTCAATGCCGGCCTTGATGTCGCCGGATCGTACGGGCCGGTCGGCGGGCGGGCCGAAGGCGATGCCTGGGCGAAGCCGGAACGTGACGACCAGGCCATCGGGCGACCGCTGCGGCGCGGCCTCGGCCAGGTCGGGAATGGGCACGGCTGTTTCGGACGCCGCCGGGACCGGAGCTCCCGGTGTTGGAGCGAGCGTCGCGGGATCCGAGGGCGGAAAGGCCATCAGCCCGCGCTGAGTGATGCGAATCAACGCAAAGCCGCTTGGCTGCGACGAGATCTGCGGATCAAGGATGCCCGCATCGTCGGCCACCGCGTAGACCAGGGTCCCTCCCACCTGGGGCGACGACCCCGAGGGTGACGGAGTGACTTGGTCCTTGCCCGGACGATACGTGCACGCGGCCGGCAGCAGCGCCGCCAGGACGACGCAGGCCGCAACCACCCGGCGGTGCCGGAGGCGAGGCGAGCCGTGCTTGGCCGGCTGCGCCCGCCCGACCCACAGGGCGCTGCGGGCGGCCGCTACTTGCCGCCTCGAATCGCGACGACGGCCAAGTCGATCGACGACGACGCCGGCGTGAACTGGAAATTCACCACGCGAGAAGAGATGAGCGTTGAAACGGTTTCGGCGAGCCACGGAACGACCAGCGCTTTGTCCATGACGGACTTGTTTGCGTCGGCCCAAAGATCCAAGCGCTTCATCCAGCGCGCGCCGCGGGCCTGCTCCAGCAGAGTGTTCAGTTCCGGGTCGTTGATGAGCGAGATGTTGGCATTGCCGGTCTTCTTGATCTGCAGGCCATCAAACAGTGGGGTAACGATCGGGTTGGGATCCGGGTAGTCCGCGCAGCGACGCAGGCTGGGCGCCACCGCAACGTCCTCGCGCGGTATCCCGACATAGTTCGTCAGCGCGATGTTCGGAGCGTACTGCTCCAGTTCGACCTGGATCCCGTTATGGGTGAGCGCATCGACGACCTCCTTGGTCACCCGGGGGTTGGCCCCGGTGCTGGCGCCGACGACGCGAACCGGCCGCTCACCCCCACCCTCAACCTGATAGGTCCCCGAAGCGAATCCAGCTTCGCGCATCAGGTTGGTCGAACGGGAGCGATCGCCGGAGTCTTCCGGTGTATCGAAGACGTCGAACTCGCGGCCACCGGACTCTTCGAAACCGGGAGTTCCCGGCGGAATCATCGATCCGGCGATCTCTCCGGCCGCTTCCCCTCCGACCTGCAGCCGCATCGCCTGACGATCCAACGCGAACGCGAAGGCTTGGCGAACCTTCAAAGAGTCGAAGGGCTTGATCGTCGTGTTGAGAGCGACGTAGTTGATGCAACGGCCGGGGTTCACGAACAGACGCGATGCGACCGCCCGGTTGGCACGGATCACGTCGATCCGATCCGCAGGGATCGCAAAGTCGGCGTTGTAATCGAACTCACCCCGCAGGATCGAGTCGGTGCCCACCAGGGTCGAGTCAACCCCCTCACTCACCTCAATCCGATCGGGATACGCCTTGCGGATAGGATCGGTCGCCGGCGCCCAGGCCGCGTTGCGGACCAGCCGCACCGGTCCGCCGCCGGAACCCGCCGCCCCTCGCTCGATCTGATAGGGGCCGGTGGACGCGAAGTTCGGGCCGTATTCGGACACGGCCTTCGCGTCGAACACTCGCGCGTACTCTTCGGGGACCGGCGCCGCGATCGGAAGCGAAAGGCGCCACCCCAGGTCGCCGGTCGGGCGCTTGAGCCGGAACACGATGCGCTTGGGGTTAGACACATCGATGCCGGTGATGTTCTTACCCGGTGCGGGCGCCTTGACGAACTCCTCGTCGCCGGCGAACAGATCGGTGAAGTGCGCGGCGGCCATGGGGCTGGCAACCGACGGGAAGAAGCCGCGCTCGATCGCGTACCGGATGTCGGCGCTGCGGACCTCACGCCCCCCTGCCACGTCGCTCTGGTACTTCACCCCGTCGCGAAGCGTGAACGTCCACGAGAGACCGTCGCTGCTGACCGTTCCGGTGTCGGTCGCAAGGTCCTGAGTGAGAGAAAGGGCAGCCGGTCCCGGTTGGGCCGGGCTGGCGACGAGCGTGCGGACCATGACCCGGAACAGCATCAACCCGAACGGCGAGGACACCTTGCCGGGATCGAAGCCGTCCGCGTAGTCCACGGCCGTGATTCGGAAGGTTCCCCCCTTCACGACCCGGTCCGTCGACAGCGGCTGGGTCTTCTGGCTGGTGCAGGCGCTTGCGAAGAGCGCCAGCGCAGCCAAGGCGCAGCCGAGCTTGGCGGCCGATCCCATCCTGGTCATTGAATGATCTCCTTCTTCGTAGAGCCTCGGGGCCCCATCCCAAGGCGCGCAGCAGATTACCAACTTCCGCCCGGGGCCATTTTCTGGCCTTGCTACGGCTCCCGGCGCACGGCGACCACCGCCAGATCAACCGAAGACGAGAAGACGGCGAACTGGAAGCCCACCACCCGCCGGGAAATCAGGTGCGCGGCTGAGTCCCACAGCCAGGGAACGACCGGCGCCAGGCCCATCACAAGCTGGTCCGCCTCTGCCCATGCGGCAGCGCGGGAGGGTCCCGAAGCAGCCAGGGCGCGGTCGATCGCCTGATCTAGCTTCGCATCTTTCAGGTGCGAGTAGTTGGAGCCGTTGGGGCCGGCCCTTCGCCCGTCGAAGAGCGGGGGGATGACCGTGGAGCCGTCCGGGTAATCCGAGCACCACCGCATGCTTGCCGCCAGCGCAAGCCCGGTTCGCGGATCGGCCAGGACCTTCGGGAGCGCGCTCCGGCGATACTCCCGCGGCTCGACGGCGATTCCAATGCGCCCGAGCGACGTGGCAATCGCCTCGAACAGGCGTCGGTCCGACTCGGTGTTCCCGCCGGCCAGCAACAGGGGGCGCCGGCCGGAGAACTTCCCGTCCTTGTACCCCGCCCGGATCATCAGTTCTCTGGCCTTGCTGGGATCGCCTTTGAACTCCTCGGACTTGTATGGGTCGTAGGCGCGCTTTCCGACTTCGTCAAAGCCGGGGATGCCCGGCAGCAACATGTGCGTCGCGATCGCCCCCGAACGCTCCCCGCCGATCGCCTGGCGCATCGCACTCTTGTCCAGCACCCAGGCGACGGCCTGCCGCACCAGCGGATTGTCGAAGGGCTTGATCGACGTGTTCATCACCATGAACGAGATGCAGTTGGTCGTGTTGAACGACATCAGCCGCTTGGTCTGGGAGTCCGACAAGATGTGCCGCTGCTTGTCGGCGGGGACGCCAAAATCCCCGTTGTAGTCGTACTCGCCGGCCAGGATCTTGTCGACCGCCAGCACGACGTTGTCGAATCCCTCGACCACATCGATCCGGTCCGGGAAGGCCATTCGCACCGAGTCCGTCGCCGGGCTCCACGATGAGTTGCGGACCAGCACAATACGAACACCGGGCTGGTAGCCGGTCACCTCATTGCCCTGCCGCTCGATTTCGTACGGCCCGGTTGCCGCAAACTTCCGGCCGTAGTCCGAACGGAGCTTACCGTCGAAGCCCTGTGCGTAGTCTTCGGGAACCGGCGCCGCGACCGGCAACGCCAGCCGGTAGAGGAAGTCACCGATCGGGCGCTTCAACCGGAACACAATGCGCTTGGGATCGGAAACATCGATCCCGTCGATGTGTCGATCAGGCCCGGGCTTTTTCAGAAACTGTTCGTCGCCGGTAAACACATCCGTGAAGTATTTGGCTCCCGCCCGGCTGCCGACCGATGGATAGAAGGCCCGCTCGATTGCGTAGCGGATATCGGGCGATTGAACGTCGCGGCCGGTTGCGGTCTCTCGTTGATACTTGACACCGGTCTGCAAAGAAAAGGTGTACACCAGCCCATCGGAGGAAATGCGCGGCATCTCTTGGGCAAGGTCGGGAACCAACTTTGTCCCGGCTTCGCCGGGAAGGGCCGCGTAGGTGACCAGGGTACGGACCAGCACGCGGAATAGCATCGAAGAGAACGGCGTGGAGATCCGCGCCGGGTCCAGGCTGTCAACGTCACCGGCCGCGACAATGCGAAAGGTGCCACCGCGCGCCGGCTTGGGGGGCGCCGTCGAGTTGTCCGTCCTTCGACCGTCGCAGGAGGCGACCAGCACGGTCAGAGCCGCGAAGGCGACCGCGGCCCGAGTGACGGCGGCACGTCTCATTGAAGTGGCGGAGCCGCCGCCTATCCGCCCGAGGGCTTTCTGGGCTTCCGAGCGGGAGGCTTGACGGCGTCGCGGGATGTCGTGGTCTTCTTTGCCGGCGCCTTGCGAGCCGGAGCCTGGGCCGTGCGCCTGGAGCGCGCCGCCGGAGTCCTCTTGGTCGCCGTTCGCGCTTGCTTCACAACCGGCGACGCCTCGACGACGGCGCCGGATAGTTCGGCGGCAACCTTCAGCGTCAGCGGGAAGTGGCACGCCGCCAGGTGAGCGGTGTCGATCACCGCCAGCGGCGGCTCGATTCCCGAACAGGTCGGCAAACGTTCCTCAGGCTTCTCATTCGCCACGGGGCACCGGGGGTGGAACCGGCACCCGCTGGGGGGATTCACCGGGGACGGAACGTCTCCGGTCAGAATGATCCGCTTGTGCGCCCGCGCCAGGATCGGATCGGCCTGCGGGATCGCCGACAGCAGCGCGCCGCTGTAGGGGTGCCGGGCGCTCCGGTACAGCTCCCGGCTTGCCGCCACCTCGACGATCTTTCCCAGATACATAACGGCGATGCGATCGCTGACGTGCCGCACGACGGACTAGTCGTGCGCGATGAACAGGTACGTGAGGTTCAGATCGCGCTGCAGATCCGAAAGCAGGTTCAGAATCTGCGCCTGGATCGACACGTCGAGCGCACTGACCGGCTCATCGCAGACGATGAGCTTCGGCTCGACGGCCAGGGCTCGCGCGACACCGACGCGCTGCCGCATCCCGCCCGAAAATTCATGGGGGTAGCGGTTGTGGCGGTCCGGGTTCAGCCCGACCAGCTCCATCAGCTCCTGCACGCGGCGACGCTTGGCATCTCCGTCCGCAAGGCGATGAATGTCAAGCGGCTCGCCGATGATCGACCCGACCGTCATGCGCGGATCAAGGCTGGCAAACGGGTCTTGGAAGATGATCTGAATGCGCCGGCGCAGCGGCCGCATGTCTGCCGCGTTCAGCTTGGTGATGTCGCGACCCTCGAACCGGATGCTGCCACTGGTTGCGTTTAACAGGCGCAGGATCAATCGTCCGGTGGTCGTCTTGCCGCACCCCGTCTCGCCGACAAGCCCCAGTGTCTCGCCTTCGAAAATGTCGAACGAGATGTCGTCGACGGCGTGCACCCTGCCGACCTCTTTCTTGAACAGGATGCCCTGCATGATCGGGAAGTGCTTGACGAGGTTGCGAACCTCCAGAAGCGGCGCCCCGCTCTGGACGATGCGGTCCTCGTCGGTCACGGTCGACGGAAACGTCGTGCTCACGTCGCGGCTCCCTTCTCAAGAAGCTCGCCGGTGAGGACGATGTCACCAAGCACTTGATGGCGCCCGGAGTCCTTTTCAGCATTCGTCAGGAAGCACGCATCCTCGTGATCGCCTCCACGCATAAGCTCTGGGACCTCCTGATCGCAGCGTTCGAAGCGGAAGTCACACCGCGGGTGGAATGGGCATCCCGGAGGAACGCGCTGCAGCGACGGGGGCATTCCGCGGATGTTGACCAGCCGCTCTTCCTGATCCTGCTCGGCCAGCTTGGGGATGCTTCCCAGAAGGCCCCACGAGTATGGGTGCTGGGGACGGTAGAAAACCTGATTGGGCGTGCCGCGCTCAACCATTCGCCCCGCGTACATCACCAGGATCTCGTCGG
>JBKKBA010000086.1:0-4786 GCA_046714275.1 Actinomycetota bacterium | reverse complement strand
CTGTCCAATCCGAAGAACATGCGGCAGGTCGGCTACTGGATCCCGCCGGGGGGCGCTGCGGGCCAGGCCCAGTTCGTTCCCGGTCGCCCGGATCTGGTGTACGTGTCGGACTACGGACGCGGGCTTGACGTGATCCGGATCGACAACGCAGGCTCGGGTGCATCGACGGTCGTCGCCCCGGTGCGCGCCGAGTGGTTCAAGGGCTACCGCGGGATCCGCTTCGGCCCGCAATTCAAGCCCGACGAGACCTTCGGCTTCGCCTGCAAACGCCCCGTCATCGACTAACGTTTCTGGCTATGTGAAAGGCGGTCGCGAACCGGCCCCCTGTTGCAACCAATCTATGACTGTGACGCGTCCAGAGTGAAAGCAAAGGTCGTGCCACCGCCGGGGTTGCTCGCGAAGGTGATCTGGCCCCCCTGCGCCTCGACCAGTCGCTTCGTGAGCGCAAGTCCCAGACCCGTCGATGCTTGCCCTCGCTGCGGATGGTTGCCCTTGACCCGGTAGAAGGGCTCGAAGATGTTCTCACGATCTTCTTCGGGGATGCCGATGCCGCTGTCGCGAATCAACACCTTGACGTGTCCGTTATTGGCGACGGCCGCTAGACTGACGGTCCCGCCCGGGGCCGTGTATTTCACGGCGTTGTCGATCAGGTTGATCAGCACCTCGCGGAGCCGTCGCGGGTCGGCGTTCACTCGCGGAAGATCCCTGGGCAGATTCACCTTCACGTCCAGATCTCCGGATCGTGCCAATCCGTCGATCGTCTGCCGAAGATCTTTGACAACATCGCGCAGACGACACGGCTGCAGATCAACCTCAAGGCGACCCGCTTCCGCACGAGCAAGCTCCAGCAATTCGTTGATAAGAAGCAACAACTGATCGCTTGAGTCGACAATGGTCTTTGCGGTCTCCGCCGGTTGCTGTACGAACTTGGTATCCAGCATCATCAGGGCCTGGCTGCGAATCACGGCAAGCGGCGTGCGCAGATCGTGGCTGACCGACGCGAAGAACTCAGTCCTTTCCTGCAGCAGGCGACGCACCTCTTCCGTTCGTTGCGTCACCCGTAGCTCCAAGGTCGCATAACTCGCTTGCAGTTGTTCGGCCATCTGGTTCACGCCGCGAGCAAGCTCCCCAAGCTCGTCGTCGCTCACCACGGGAGCGCGCGCCGACAGCTCACCCAGTCCCAGTGCGCGGTTTGTCGCCACCAACGGACGGAGCTGCGCCAGAATAAACCGCGATAGCAGTGCGCCCACTCCAATGACACCCGCCATGACCAGCAGGACGATGAGTCCAAGACGAAGCGCTGTGCCCCGGACGGACGAGTAAGCCGTGGCAGAAGGAATGCTGACCGCAAGAGTGCCCACTCTTTCACCTTGAACTTCGAACGGTGCGTACAGGGTCGCGACGTCGATTCCACCCACCATCCGAGTTCGCCGTATCAGGCGTCCATCTGGCGCAGCGGTCGGAGCGGAGGCTCCACCCGAAACCCCGGCCTGGGCCAGAAGCTGGCCGCTGTTGTCGAAGATGGTCACCCCGCCGCGATGACCGCCGGCCGCCGGCGGACTCTTGGCGGCTGCTTGGGCTGCAAGTTGGTCGATTTCAATTCCGACGATCGCAACGCCTTGTGGGACGCAACCTTCTGGGGTTGAGCAGATCGGCGCGGCGATCGCCATCAACGTTTTACCACCGTCGCGCAGGAAACCGGCATGCTTCCCTCCGCTCGGGTCACGAAGGGCGTTGTCCACGAAGGTGTTGCCCCGCCAGCGCGTCCCTTGCATACGAGATGGCTTGGCGGTGCCTTGGGGACGCCGGAATTCCACCCGACCATCGCCTGCTGTCCCGGCCGCGACTAACAGATTGACGTCCTTTTTCAGAACCAGAACCGAGCCGAGCAACCGTTCGACCGCGCGGAGATCTCCCGCCTTCAACGCGTCCGACATCCCTTGAATGCTGGTGGCGAAGTTTGCGGATTCCACCAGGTACAACTCGCGGTCGTGCGCAAGCGTCCGTGTTTCGAACGACCGCCGGGCCAGATCTTGGTCCAGTGCGTCCTGCGCCCCGGCCGACAGGTCGCGCACGATCAGGAACGCGCCTAGGGCTCCGAAAATCACGATAAGCGCTAGAAACGGCAGCAGAAGCTTCCAGAAAAGGGGAAGATCGCGCAGACGCCGAACCGTCATCGAGCGCTCCGCACTAGTGCCACCCGCTGAGCGGATGAGGTCCGGGCAGCTCGCGGACGAACACGTCGTTGCTTTGATTGCTATCGTCGCCGACAAGGGTTGTGGCGCTGCAGTCGAAGGCAACGAACCGGGCATCGTCGGAGATGCTGGGAGTGTTGCAGTGGCCGTCGGTGGTCTGTTCGCCCGTCGAAGACACCGAGATCCGCGTTGTGGTGCCCGTCACGACGTCGTGCATGAAGATGTCGGTGAGCTTGTTCGTGTCGCTTGGCACCAGATTCTCTGCGTCCGAGCTGAACACCACGTAGCGTCCGTCGGACGTTGCGAAGTACGACATCGGGCTGATACCAACGGTCAGTCCGCCGGCGATGACGATTGGTGCGGCGTAGGTGTAGGCGTATTTGCGCCAATCGCGAGCATCGACGCCGGCATCCGCGGGAGTGCCGGTGGAATTGACGGTCACCAGCATGGTCGTCCCACGCAAAATGTCGCGCCGATAGATGTTCTCGTGCCCTTCCTCCCCGTGTTTGCCGGGATCCAGATTCGTAGCGTCGGAGTTGAAGAAGACGTAGCGCCCGCTATCGGAGATGGTGCGCAGCCCCAGACCCAGCGCGCTTCGGGTATCCGCGTTGGCCTCGTCTTCGTTCGAAGAGACATTCACCCGGACGGTCGTCTTCGCGACAAGGTCCCGTACGAAAGCGTCGGTGAATCCATTCATATCGTCCATCACAAGGTTGCCGGCGCTGGCCTTGAAGGCGACGAACCGGCCATCGCTGGAGATAGAGAACAGGTCCGCTCCCTGATCGCCGGAGATGCTGGCATCGGCATTGGCGCGATCTCCCAAGACGGCAGCGTCGGCATCGTTCGGAACGCTGACGGGGACCGTGATCCTCCTGTCCATGTCGCGAACGAAGACGTCGCGCGTACCGTTGTCGTCACCCTCGACCAGGTTGCTGGCCCAGGAAACGAAGGCCACGTAGCGTCCGTCGGCAGAAATCTCGGCTCTGGCACTTGACCCGTTTGGATCTTCCGCGCAGGTCGGGCACGGCACCGAAACCCGCTCGATGGATTTCGTTAGGTTGTCACGGCGGAAAACCTCAAATCGATACGGTGAAGACGGCGTCCTAGGATTCGTTCCCGGAACTTTGACCTCAACGGTCGAGAAAAAAGCTAAATACCGGCCGTCTGCGGACAGTGCCCCCGGCGCTGCGATGCTCCCTAGATCGGTGTCGGCAAGGGCAACGGTTTGCTCCGGGTACTGGTTGATCGTCCGATGGTTTGCGCGATCGCGCAGGTATAAGCCGAGCTTGCCGCAAGGCAGTCCGGCGCCCTTCACTAGGGGCAAACACGGTCTTGCAGCACCCGACTGGTCGTCGAATGTGCTTGAGCCCGAGAGCATCAAGAGCCGTCTTCCGTCACGTGAGATCGTGCTCATGAAAGACTCACCATCCGACGGTGTCTGATCCGATGCTACTGAAGCCAAGGTGGTCACGCCCTGCTCTTGAAGCGCGAAGATCAGCCGGCCACCAATGGGTCCGTCGATCTGGAAGAAGTACGACACTCCCGCCTTCGCAGGGAAAGCGACGAACGAGTTCCCGCGGGGGTTTGTCGAGCACTCTTCGAGCTTTTGCAGGTTCCCAAGCGCGGTACCGCGGAAGACCGTCAGTGCCGTCGCATAGTTGCTGCCGAAGGTATCCGCAAGTAATCCCACGTCACGGGTTGCTGTGAATCTGTACCACGCCGTCTTCCCTCCCAGAGTGCTGCACGACGACGGCTCGCCGGATTGGGACGTGGCGCCGGTGGTGTCGGTTTCGGCTGTGATCGGCACCGACGGAATTCGGTACGCGTCGTTGAAATCGTCGTTCGTGAAGCGGTGGCTCACTTGAACGGGCACCGGCCGCATGATGCCGGACGCCGGGGCGCCGGAACGTGCGCGTGGTTGGCCGGCCGCAGGCGCCACAGGGTCGCGGCCGTCGGGACCCAAGAGCTGTGCGATCAGTCTGGGGTCCAGGGGCGCGAATCCCCCCGGAGGGACGGCCGAGTAGTCCAGCCGCCCCGCGCGGGGAAAGGGAGACAGCCAGCCCCGGCCGGGCACGCGCAGGCCAAGCGAAACCGCCCCGATGATCAGTGACATCGCGGCGACAGCGATAACCGGCACCGAGGCCCGGTCCCTAAGTAGGCGCATCCCCCTCCAGAATTCGTTCCCTCTGGCCATACTCCTTCGACCGTGGCTTGCCTGGTTACCCTCCCCGTTAAAAGGCACCCAACGGCCGTTGCCTGTGCCGGATCGCCCTGAAGGGGGGACAAAGGGAGCGTCAATCCCGGCTCCTTCAGGCCTTAAGTACACTGCCGGTCGCCGGCTGGAGGCGGAACGCTGGATGAAAGCAGACGCGAAACTCTTCCTCAATGAAGGCGATTATTGGACGATTTCCTACCTCGGAAAGATGTCCCGGCTCAAAGATTCAAAAGGGCTGCGCTACCTATCGATCCTTCTCCGCAATCCCGGCCGGGAGCTCCACGCCCTCGATCTGGTCGCAGCGTCGCAAGGCGGCGCCCGGGCGGGCGGCGGACCTCGGGCGGGCGCCGATCGACGGAGCCTGGAAGCGCAAGGA
>JBKKBA010000085.1:0-4972 GCA_046714275.1 Actinomycetota bacterium | reverse complement strand
GTGGTGCGCGGTTCCCAACACGGAGGAATGCGTCGCGGCGGCGGGCCTGGCTCGGGTCGTCGTGATGGAGCCCTGGCCGGGCAGAGCCCACGCGTTGCATCGCCTGGCTCGCGTGTCGGCGCCCCAGCGCGGTGATGCCCCCGTCGTCCTCATCTCTGCCGGCACTCGCCTTCGCTCCGGCTTCCTGGATCGCGCGGCGCGCCGGCTGAACCGCGGCGACGGCGCGGTGATCGGGACCCGGACCCGCGCGCAAGGGATCCGCATGCGATTGCGGCTTCGATGGCTGGGGAATGCCGGAATGCTTCCGGGCTCGGGCGTGGCCGTCCGGAGCGGCACGCTGCTCCTGCTGCAAGGCATGGGCTGGCTGGAAGGCGTTCCGCTCAACGTTAAAGACGTGGCGTCGCTGAGCGGTGGCGTCTCGGTGATGGGCGGCTCGCTTGGGCGGCTGGATGTGCCCAAGCGCCGCACCAAGCTGAGCGTCACGGTGATGATCCCGGCCCACAACGAGCGATCGTGGGTCGGTCTGGCCATCCGGAGCGTTCAGTCCCAAACCACGCCTCCGGACGAGATCATCGTGATCGATGATGAATCCTCGGATGGCTCGGGAGATATCGCCCGGGCGCTGGGGGCGCGAGTCGTGCGACCGCCGGTTCGTCAGGGACGCAAGGGTGCCGCGCTGAATGCCGGCCTCCCATACGTGCGGACCGACATGGTGGTGATCCTGGATGCCGACACTACGTTGCATCCGCAGGCGCTCGAACTGCTGGAGCAAGAGATCGGATCGGGCAAGGACGCGGCGACGGGCTCGGTTCTACCCTCCAACGATGAGGGAATCTGGCCGCGCGGGCGCCTTATCGAGTATTGCGTTTCGATGGCGGTGCACAAGCGGGTTCAGCAATCCTTCAACGCGTTGATGGTGCTGTCGGGGTGCATTGCCGCCTATCGCACCGACGCGCTGCGAAGCATCGGAGGCTTTCAAGACCGAACCGTGGGCGAGGACATGGACGTCACGTGGACGCTGCACTTGGATGGGTTCCATTTGGGGTATGTCGGCAATGCGGTTGCCTACACCGTCGAACCCGCCACGTGGAGGCTCTATAAGGGTCAGATGCGCCGCTGGTCCGCCGCATTCTTCCAGACGATCTCGGTTCATCGGCGTCGATTGGGAAAGCGCGCGGGCTTGCTGTTTCTGGTGGCGGCCGGTCTGTGGGACGTCGTGACGGCTCCCCTGGCATTAGTCGTCGTCCCGGCGCTGATCGCCACAGGCGTGGTTCGTGGGCATTGGACGATGTGGGCGTTCTCCGTTGGGTTCGTGACCGTCTGCAGCGTCATCGCAGGGTGGTATCTGGGTGTCCGACGGACCATTCGATCAGTCCCGGCTTTCGTGGTGATCTCGCTGACGAATTCGTACTTCATGGCCGAGGCCCTTGTTCACGAATGGGTGCTGCGGCGCAGACATGCAGGTTGGATCAAGGGGCATTAGCCCGGATGAGGAGGACAGCATGAGTGCAGGAAGCATTGGTGGAGTCGGTCTGGGAACGACCGCCGTTCTGGGGACGAAAATCGTTCGCTCCGGCGGCGAGGCGCTTGCCCGTACCGGAGGTGAGGCGGTCCGCGTGCTGGCAATGGCCGCGGCGGGCGCCGGCAGCATCGCGACCGGCCTGATCCTTCGCGGCAAAGGCAAGAAGGTCCAGGCCGGTGAGCCCTTGGACTAGGCCTACAGCGAGCTGAGGGTTGCTCCCCACACCGCGGAGTCCTCGCCGCCAAGGCGCCAGAACACCGCACCTGCCAGACCGTAGCGCGTGACGCTGCCAAGCTTGGCTTGAACCGACTGCGCGTCCTCGTACCAGACCGTGTGTTGGATGCCGTCCTTGCTATAGGTGAACCACGGGGCTTGGTCGGTGCTGGACCACTGCCGCACGGCGGCGTTCTGGGTTACCAGGGCCTGGACTTCGGCATAGGTGACGCCGGTCCCCTGCGTGCCGACCCAGTCGTAGCCGTACAGCCCCAGGCCCAATTGCACTTTCGACGGCGGGATGACCGAAGCCGTGAACTGTGCGACTTGGTCTACCCACCAGGCCGGAGCGATGGCGCCCGGCGTGCTGGTAGACCAGTGGAAGTCGTACGCCATCGGCCGGACGATGTCGGCGTACGATCCGATCGCCGCGTAGTCCTGCGCCTGAGGGCCGGTCCATGTTCCCGGCTCAGAGGTCTTTGGGTGCACGGTAACCGACAGGGTCTTGCCCTTTGCGTGCAGTTTGTTGGCCAGCTCCCTGACGAAGGTGGTGAAGCGCGAGCGATCGGTTGCCCACAGGCTCTCGTAGTCCAGGTCGATGCCGGCATACCCCTTCGAGGTGACCAGGTTCACCAGCGCGTTTTCGTGCGCGTAGCGTTTTTTCGTGTTGGCCATCATGGTGTTGACGCGCTTGGGGTCGAACTCGTTGCTGATCGCGGGGATCAGCGGCACTCCGGCCGATTGAGCGGCGCTTACGACGCTTGAATCTCCTGCGCCCGGATACCCAACGATCGCGCCGTTGGACGACAGCTTGTACCAGAACGGTGAAAGGTTTGAGTACTGGTCCGCGTTGGCCGTGAAAGAAGCCACGCCGCGCGCGTGGTCCCAGTAGGGCAACCATGCCGAAACCTTGCGGCCCGCGGCATGCGCGTCTGTTCCCGCAAGAAGGGTGGTGAGAAGCGTGGTGGCCAGCAAGACGACGGCCGAACGGCGCACGCCGGCCGGAAGCGACCGTGCCATGCTGCCCGGGGGCTTCGGACGGGACTGGTGATCCAAATGAGGACGCGCAAGACAGCGTGAAGTCAAAGACATGGATGCTCCCCTCTTAGTGGACCGGCCCTCCCCGAGCCACAATTACGGTATCGGCACGTCAGACCGCGACCCAACCCCGAAAATGCAAGGGCTGCTTCGCAATGCGTACCAATCCGCACGTATTGCGGAGTCCGCGCTTGCCCTGGGTCCCGCTTGCTTGGCCGGTTGAAGAGCAAGCCCGATCTGCAAGTATCGGTCCAAGAGTTGCGCTCTTGAGATGGTCGCCCTGTTCAGTTTCAGTTTCAGAAACTTTTCCGTGCGACTGGCTAGTGCTCGTGAACGCCTCCACCCGGAACGGGCAAACCCGACCCGACGCATCCCGCCAGGGAGGCCGACGCGAAGCCGGCGATGATGTCTAGGTCGCCGGAGACGAAGTGCAGCGCCCGCACGGTTACTCCCGTTGGTCCGATCGTCTCTTCGTTGAGCCGGAGCGTGGCGCCCGGAAGCAGGATGGCGGTGTTCTTCGCGGCGACCACCTCCACGGGCGGATCGGTCCCGATCTGGAACGACGCAATTGTTGTTGAAGACCGGGTCCCGGCGGCGCACCCTGCACGCGCGCTGACGCGCACCCCGCGCGCCACGATCGGAGGGTTTACTGCCAGACGCACTTCGGACAACCACACAGACGCTTCCGAATCTTCACCCTCGCGTGAGAGCTTGCGCTGCACGGCGGCAATCGATCCTGCCGCGGTGTCGCCGCTGGAGGCGGCGGAAGCCTGCGTCTGGCCGTCGTCGTTCCATATGCCGGCGCCCGAGTCGGCGATCACCTGCGACCCGGCAGGCGTGACGACCGAGAGCCCGTACGCTCGCCCCGTCATCGACGGAGCCAGCGGGGCGCCCGTCCCCCCCAGCGAAGACGCGACCGCCGGATAGCGAGCGTCCCCGGCGAGCGGCAGCGTCGTGGGAGCGTCCCAGGTGACCGATGGAAGCGCCTCCTTGAGCCCCGGCCGCAGGGTTCCCAGCGTCCAGGTGATCTGTCCCGGAGCCGGATTCCATGGGAAGGAAAGCGCCGATCCCATCACCAGCACGCGATCCGACAGAGGCGCGACGGCCGGGCGCACGTCGTCGCGAGACGAGTCGAAAAGAATCCCTTCGGCGGTCACCTCCCCGCCGACGGCCCGCATCGACTCCAGCAGGCTTGGCGCACCGCCGAAGGCGGCCACAAGGTCCCGGCCAGAGGTCATGGCGGCCGCCGGCCCGTAGCAGCCGCCGGCCAGCGAGGGCGACCCGCTGGGCAGACGCATCGCCTGCCACGACGCGCCGTCCGCACTCAGCCGCGCGCCCATCACCGAAGGCGACAAGTACCGCTCCGCCTGTTCCTCGCCCACGGGTCCGCTCCACAACACGGCTGCCCCTCCACCTTCCGCCGGCGCCACGGCGATGCGAGCAAATGCGCCCAGGGGCCGGTCGTAATCGGCCCAGGCATGCTGCGGCATCTGCGCGGCTTGATCGGGGGCCAGCGCGATCGGTGCGCCCACAGACCACGAATTGCCGTTCCAGCGGGCCGTGTGGGTGCGGATCGCACCACCGACGCTGTCTGCGTACGCGACAAGCGCCCGGCTGGTCGTAGACGATCCGGAGGCTCCGGACGGGGCCGCAACGTCAAGGAAAGTCAGTTCGGGAAGCGATGCGGTGGTACCGGGCACAAAGGATGCGGTGGACCACGCGCTGCCGTCGAACGTCGCAGACGCCAGCCCGGTCACTCCGTTTGCGCGGTGCGCCCACACGGCCATGCCTCGGCCGTCGCGGTCCACGGCCACAGCGGGATCGAAGGCGTCCCCGCTCAGATCCGCCACCGGTGCAGCAGGGCTCCACGCTCCAGCCGGCTGCCAGCGCGACCACCAGATCTGGGTCGAGCCATCGGCGCCGCGGTGCTGCCAGACGGCGATCGTGACGTCCCCTCCCGGTTGAATGCTTACCGCAGGGTTCTCGTCATCGCCGGGGATCGATGCGACCGGTCCGGCCGTCCCGTTTGAAACCCGCCAGGAGAGATCCGCTGCCGGTCGTGCCGGTGAGGGGCGGCCCAACCCAGAGAACCAGATGTCCCAGCCGCCCGACGCACCGCGCTGTTGCCAGACCGCGACGGCTTCTGAGGTTCGCATGGGCTCGGCGGCCCCGCCGGGTTGCCCCGGCAGGACCGCCGTC
>JBKKBA010000084.1:0-5600 GCA_046714275.1 Actinomycetota bacterium | reverse complement strand
ATGCCTTCGGCGCCGGCGCGTTCGCGGTCGTGCAGGCGGATCTCTTCGGGTCCCAGCGGGCTGTAGGAACCCACGGGCGTGTTCAACGTTTGGCTGAGCTTTTCGGCGCCTTCGGAATGATCGCCGTGCCAGTGCGTCAGGAAGATGCCGACCACCTCCGCGTCGCCGGCCGCGGCCATCACGCGACCCAGGTGCGCCGCGTCGGCGGGACCCGGGTCGACCACAATCACCGCGCGATCGTCGCCGACCAGATAGGTGTTGGTTCCCTCCAGCGTCATCGGCGACGGGTTCGGTGCCAGAACGACCGACACGCGATCGCTCAGGCGAACCGCGCCGGTGCTCACGGCTCGTAGGGTTCCGGGTCACCGGGAATGGTGATCTTGATCGCTTCGCCGATCTGCACGATCTGGGGGGAGACCGGGGTCAGGTCCCGGCCCGGGATCGCGGCGATCAAGTCCGCGACGGTCGCGTATCGCGCCAGTTGCGTCAGCGTCACGCGCGTCGGGAAGATGATGCTGAAGCGTCCGTCCTTGTGCTGCTCCAGCGCGTCTGTCGGACGGATCCAGCGGCTGGACTGGGATTCAATGTCGTCGTGCAGCAGGGCGTGGGCGTGGGTATCGTCGGGGAACTCGGCGACAAAGAAGCGGGTGTCGTATCGCTTGGGCGAGGCGTCGGGCGTCACCCAGCGCGAGAACGGATGCAGCAGATCGGCTGCGAAGCGAAGGCCGTTGTCGTCCGCAAACTGCTTCAGCTTCATCGAGCCGTCGTTCAGCTTCGCCCGCGCGCTCTGCAGGGAGGGGTCGTGCCCGACCAGCTCGCCTGTCGCTGCGCGCCGAGCCAGCAGCGCGCCCGACTCTTCGAAGGTCTCGCGGATCGCGCACAGGTAGAAGGCCAGCGCGCGTTCGGGCGGAGCGTCCATCAGAGCCGCCGCGTCGTGAACGCCGGGACCGTCGGTGAGGTCGATCAGCGACGGGTCAAGGTCGCCGTCGTCGAAGGTGCCGCCGGGGAAGACGTAGGCGCCGCCGGCAAAGTCGGCTTTCAGGACGCGCTCCAGCATGAAGACTTCCAGGCTGCTGTGGGTGTCGCGCGCGTCGCGCGCCAGGATCACCGTCGCCGAGTCGCGCGGCGGGACGGGGTTATCGGGCGTGTCCGACAGCCGGAACGACGGTCGCTTCGCCGCTTGCTCGCTCATCAGTCACCATCGTAGAGGAGCGACGGCCGCGGAGCGATTCGTTAGCCTGTGCCGTCTGGCGTGCCCTTGGGAATGGGATCCCCCGCCGGCGGAATCTCGGTATCAATCGGCTCCCAGGAGAGGCTCTCTGCCATGATCCACGCCGTGTGGCCGGACACAGCCATAGCCAAAGGAAACGCTGCGACACGACCGGCCCGGACCTGCTCCAGCGACTGAGCATTCACATGGATAAGGAATCCGGCCGCCGAGGACGATTCGCGATCGTAGCCCAGCACCCATGCGGCGTTTGGCGTCGTGCCAACGGCCGTTGGAGCGTAACGGGCGCCGAAGGCGGCGCCGGTTTCTTCGTTGGTCTTTCGGTCCACGCGCGACACGCGACCCGGTGTCGCTCCCGCCAGCCACACCCACTGATCGTCGATGGCGATCGCACCTCCCTGCGCCGCCGTGATGCTCAGCTTGATCGTCGCTGTGACGCGCCCCGCTTCCGGGTCGACGCGCAGCGCCTCGGCGGTGCCGGGCTCCTCGGATAGCTGTTGACCACTGTGCGTTATGGTCACCGTCGAGGCGGCAAGCACCCACAGTTCTCCATCGCGCGCGCTGATCGCGGCGAGCTTTCGGTCGGGGACCGACAGGACTCGCTCGATCACGTCGCCCTTCGGCCGAAGCCGGTAGAGAGAGGGTCCTCCGACAAGCCAAAGGCTGCCGTCGGGCGTGATGGTCGCGTCGATCATCCCTTCGGGAAGAGCGATGCGATCAATCGACTTGGTCGTGCGGGCATCGACGCGCCAGAGCCACGAGCCTTTGTCTTTCACGCGCCCGAAGGCCGGACCGCCCCCCAACCCCTTTGGGGCCGGGCTGGGCGCCCATTGCTCGTAGGCTCGCCCGAACGCCCACACGTCGCGACACGACACCGACAAGCCTTGGACGTTGACGACGTCGCCGGCATCGGGACCGGTCAGGGGTACCGTTTGGGCCGTCTTGGCACCCGGCTGATACCGGCTGAGGTTGCCGTTCGCCACCCACACCGCTTCGGCGCCGACGGCGACGTCGGTCAAAGCTCCGGTGCGCTGGATAGGAACGGAGTCGCGAACTCCGGGATCCTTGGGAAGGCACTCGGAAATGTCGTTGGAAGCGGTGGGAGGAGCCTCGCCGGCTTGGCGAACCACCGCGACCGCGCCGAACGCGCTGCCGCCGGCGACGGCCATTGCCAGCACGGACGAGATCAAACGGCCGGAGCGTGCGCGCCGCCGAACGGCAGCGGGGATCTGCACCGGGACCGGTGCGCCGATCGCTGCGTGCCGCAGAGACACTTTCAGCCGATCTTCCAGGTTCATCTGGTCACCACCTGTCGCAACTCATCAAGCCCGCGAGACACCAGCGATTTCACCGTACCGGGGCGGCAGCCAAGAACGTCGGCCGTCTGTGCTTCGGAGAGGTCTTCGTAGAAGCGCAGAACCAGCGCGGCGCGCTGGCGTTCGGGGAGTGTCAGCATCGCGCGCCATAACTCGTCGCCCGCGGCAAAGTCGGGCGGCGCCGCGCCGGTCTGACGAGGCTGACGCGCGCGCCAGTCGCGCTCGATGCGCTTGCGGCGGAAGCGGGATGACGCAAGGTTCACGACGCTCCGCTTCAGGTAGACGGGGAAAGCGTCCTCGTGACGAAGGTCGGTGAAGCGCCCGGCGAGCCGAACAATCGCGTCGTGCACCAAGTCCTCGGCGTCGGCGGAGTTGCCGGTGATCAGGTAGGCCAGGCGCATCGCGCCGGGTGCGTGCCGGCGATACAGCTCCGCCAGCCGCCCTGTCGAGTCGGCCTGAGCCTCGATCGCGTGACGCTCCATCGCGCTGCGCTCCATCACCTCCCGTTGGGGCATAGCTGCTCGCATCATGTCGGACCCAAGACGCTTTCCTGCCGGGTTCGGTTCCAGCCTGTCTTTTGGCAACCCTCCGACGCCCCTCCATCTCCGGCGAATCCGACCGGATCATGTCCGTTTTTGCTCACTTTTCTCGTAGTGGACTCCTAGCAAGGGACCCTTCATCATCGAACTCATGTTTGAATCCATTGATCGTCCCGATGCGGCGCAACCGGCCAAAACCGTGCCGCCCACGCACTCCGCACCGCCCCGACCCATTGCCGACCTCGGCGACGAGATCGCGGAAGTTGCCGGCCACCTCTGGGCAGGCATGGCACGCTTCCTGGAGTTGCTCGGCGAATTCGACCGCCGCGAAGGCTGGTCCGCGTCGGGCATCGATTCCTGCGGCAAGTGGCTTGCCTGGCGTTGCGGCATGTCGGCCCGAACGGCGCGTGACTACGTGCGCGTCGCGCATGCCCTACAAGGCCTGCCCCTGATCGCCGAAACGTTTTCCCGCGGCACGCTCAGCTACTCAAAGGTTCGAGCGATCAGCCGCATCGCGACACCGGCAACGGAACCGGTCCTGGTCGAGTGGGCTCACATGGCAACGACCTGGCAGCTGGAACACATCGTTCGCGGGGTGCGCATGGCGAAAGCATTCAAGGACCCATCGCTCATGCAACGCCGCCGGTCGTTGACCGTACACCACGACGAAGATGGACTGGTCACCATCACGCTCCGTCTTCCTCCCGAAGCCGCCGCCATCGTCCTGCGGGCCATCGAGTCCATCCTCCACCAGATGGAGCAGGAAGACGGTTCACCTGAACCACAAACCGCCGACCACGGCCCGTCCGACCACGGCCCGTCCGACCAGGACTCGCCCCGCGGTTCAGGTGAACCGCATCACGAGCCACCCACGGACGCGCTCCTCGACGATCCCGATGACGACCCCTACGACTTCGACGCCGCTCCTCGCCCCCAGCGGCGCAGGGCAGACGCATTCGTCCGGCTCGCCGAAAACCATCTGCGCGCTGATCCACCTTCCAAGCGGGCGCGGTCAGACGACGCTCCCGACGCTCTCATCGTCATCCACACCGACGACGGGTTCCGCTACCCGCGACTCGACAGCGGCACACCCATCCCCGAAACCACGCTGTATCGCTTGGCTTGCGAGAGTGCCATCATCCGCATCAACCCCGACATGAGCATCGGCCGCCAAAGCCGCACGCCGACGCGCCGCATGAGCCGGGCACTCAGGCGCCGGGACCGAACGTGCCGTTTCCCTGGATGCGGCAGGCGAAAGGTTCACGCCCATCACATCGTCTTTTGGATCCCGGACGGAGAGACGTCGCTGCACAATCTCGTTCTGCTGTGCCCCCGGCATCACAGCGCGATCCACGACCACGGCTACAGCGTCGTCCGGAAGGACGACGGAACCTTCACGTTCAGACGCCCCGACGGCACCATCATCGAAAGCCCGGCGAAACCCACCACGTTCACGGCGCTCGCCCATCGCAATCGCCAAGCCGGCCTCGCCGTTACGCCGCAGACCTGCGCAACCGACTGGGACGGCGTCGCGCCCGACTACGGACTCAGCGTGGGGGTGCTGCTCGATCGGGAGCACCGCGCCGACAACCCGAGTCCCTGACGATGCCACCCGCCGCGACAGCCCTGACCCACCGCGACCAACCACCGGCCGCGACCAACCACCGGCCGCGACCGCACCAGCACGCAGCCCCTACCCTGACCCACCGCGACAGCCCTGACGCACCGCGACAGCCCTGACGCACCGCGACAGCCCTGGCGCACGGCGCCCGACGCCAGGCCCATCGCCCCCGAAACGAACCGCGTTAGCATGAGTCCTTCGCACAAAGGGAGGACTCATGGACTTCGGCATCGCACCAGAGCTGGATGAGGTTCGTTCGTCCTTCCGCTCGTTTCTGGAGCGCGAGGTTGCGCCCGTGGAGGAGCGCTACCGGCAACAGCTTCAGGAGGACCAGTGGACCGACGAGATGCGCCAAGCCGGGCTGACGCTGCGCAAGAAGTCCGCGGAGATCGGCTACTACGGAGCGCACCTTCCCGAAGACGTCGGCGGCTGGGGGTTATCCACCGTCGGCATGACGCTGCTGGTCGAGGAACTTGGGCGCAGCGGCCTTCGCTTCGGCACCTATGTGCTTGGCCCACCGAATCCGGAAGCTCCAACGCCGCTTCTAATGGAAGGAACTCCGGAGCAGCAGAAGAAGTACCTCGTACCGTTGATCAAAGCGGAGAAGACGATGTGCTTCGCGCTCACGGAACCCGACGCAGGATCCGACGCGCAGTCGATCAGCACCAAAGCCGTGCGCGACGGCGACCACTATGTGCTGAACGGCGTCAAACACTTCATCACCAACGCCGCACACGCGGACTTTGCGATCGTGTTCGCAGTGACCGATGCGGAAAAGCGCGCGCAGGGCGGCATCACCGCGTTCATTGTGGAGCGTGACACTCCCGGATATCGCGTCGGCAAGAAGCAGCGGACGATGGCGGGTGACTCCAACCAATCAGAGTTGATCTTTGAAG
>JBKKBA010000083.1:0-3480 GCA_046714275.1 Actinomycetota bacterium | reverse complement strand
CGCTCGACGGCCACATTGAACATCTGATCGGCCACCGTCAGAAGCTCTCCCAGCATTTGATCCAGCGTTTCCTCCGCCACCGCGGCAAGGGGCAGAAACCCCATCAGGTAGACGTCCCCCAGAGCGTCCACCGCGAACCACACGTGGCGCGACCGCGCGTTGCGCGCCAGCAGCAGCCGGTAGACCTCGGCGGCATTCTCCGCGGGCGCTCGAAGGAAGAACGATTCCAGCCGCAGCCCCGCCGGGGAAAGCGCCAGGCCGGCCGCGATCGACTTCTTGGCCTCACCGGCTATCTGCAGCGACCACACATCCCCACCGGGACCGGCCGCGACAGTGAAGGTGATCTGGCGGTCACGAAGGAACGTCTCGACCAGGCTGCTCACGGCGCGGGCGAGCGGCCTTGATCGAACTCTTCCCGGGTGATGCTCATCACCAGATGGTCGATGCTGCGGCCGCCGACGAACGAGCGATCCCGCAGCGTGCCTTCCAGCACAAACCCTATTGACTTGTACAACGCGATGGCCCGCTCGTTGTCGGCCAGCGTCCACAACTGCACCAGCCGGAGGTTGCAGGTGTCGAAGGCGTATTCCAAGACGGCGTGGAGCGCGTCGCGGCCGTAACCCTTGCCCCACGCTTCGCGCTCCCCGATGAAGATATAGAGCGATGCCACGCGATCCCGCTGCCGGAACTGATTGAGCCCCACTCGCCCCACCGGCCGGCCCTCTGCTTCGATGAGGAAGGGCACGCCTTCGCGCGCGGCTTCCTCTTCGGACGCGCGAATGTCTTCCAGGCTGAACGGCCGCTCGTAGTCCATCAGCCGGAAGACCTCGGGGTCGTTCTGCCAGCGCTGGATCAGCGGATAGTCGGCCGGTTCCACACGACGCAACGTCACGCGATTCTTCATCCCTGCATTGTAGAGCCAGGCCGGGCAGCGATCAGGTTGGGAGAGATGCCTGAAGGGCGTCCGACGAGCCGCGGAGCGAGGCGACTTCATCGTAGACATCCAGCATGCGGGTCGCCGCTCGCCGCCAGTCGAACGTCCGGGCATGACGCGCGGCGGCTTGGCCCATCGCCGTCCGCCGCTCGGGATCGTCCAGAATCTGCTCCAGCGCCTTGGCAAAGCTCTCCGGGGCGTCGCCGGCCACCAGGATCCCGGTCACGCCGTCGCGCACCGCGGTGCGCAAGCCCCCAACCGAGGAAGCAACCACCGGCGTCCCGCACGCTTGAGCCTCCAGTGCCACCAGCCCAAACGACTCCGTCGTTGAAGGCATGATCACTGCGGCTGCCCCGCGGTAATGGTCGGGCAGCAGCGCATGCGGAACCGGATCGCGCACCTCGACGTTGTCGCCGGCGCCAAGCGAGTCCGCCAGAGCGCGCAGCGAGCCGGCCGTCATGCCGCCGCGCCCGCTGGGACCGCCGACGATCACCAGCGACAGCGTCCCGGCAAGGTCCGGCCGGCGATGTACCAGGTGGGCAATCGCGCGCACGGCCAGGTCGGGCCGCTTGAGCGCCTGCAGACGGCCGACGAACAGCACGATGCGCCGGCCCTCTAGACCCAGCGACCGGCGAGCGGCCTCAGGCTCTCCCGGACGGAAACGGTCGGTGTCGACGCCCGGCGGAACGATTCGGATCCGGTCGGGTCGCGCGCCGTACAGCGAAACCAGATCGGCAGCCTCCTGGGTGGTCGGCGCGATCAGGCAATCGGCCGATTGCACGATGCGCTCCTCGCCGCGTAACCGCACCGGCGGCTCTGGCGACTCACCCGGTGTGAGGGCTCGGTTTTTCACGTGGCCAAGTGTGTGGAAGGAGTGCACCAACGGCACGCCCAGCCGCTCCCGCAAAAGCCGCCCCGCCCATCCCGACAGCCAGTAGTGCGTGTGGATCACGTCGTAGATCGGACCGTCGGCCCCCAGTCGCTCGCGCTCCTCGGCCTCGAACTTCAGCATCGCGCACAGGAACGGCCACAAGTACGTGGGGAGGTCTTCCTTCTCAACCGGCTGATTCGGTCCGGCTTCCAGGTGGACGACGCGCACGCCGGGATCAACATCGACCACATGCTGCTGGGGTCCGGCCGAGCGGGTAAAAACGTCTACCTGCACGCCCATTTGCGCGATCCGCGATGCCACGGACCGGACGGCGACGTTCATGCCGCCCGAGTCGCCGAAGCCCGGCTGGTCCAGCGGGCACGTGTGCAAGCTGACGATCGCCACCCGGCCGATCCGGTGCTCCACGTCCCATTCCCGACTCGTGCTCACGCTTCCCTCTCCCAACCCGCCGGCACGGCTCACTCCGCCGGCGCCGCGGTGACCCTGATGACCGAGCGATCGACCGCACCGAACCGGTACTTATACTCCTCGGTGCCCCGCAGAAAGTCGTACCGCTCGCATCCTTCTTCGGCGGCCATTCGCATCGTCTGGGCAACCAGGACCATGCCCGGCGACAGATCGCGACGCGTGTGATCGTAGGCAGAGTTGTAGATGCTCCACGTCCCGGCATAGCTGAAGCCAAAGAGGCCTGCGACCGGGGTACCTTCCAGATCCAAGATCGCCATGCGCAGCATCCCGGCATCCAGCATGGTTGTCGCAAGCCTTCGAAAGTACGTCGCCATGTTTTCGTGCATGAACTTGCCCTTCGGACCCGACGACGATCGGTGCATCGCGAAGAAGTCATCCATGTCGGCATCTAGCGTGGCCGGCTCGGCAAGGCGAACGCTGAAGCCGCCTGCATCGGAGAGCCGCCGCTCCTTGCGCCGGATCTCGTGCCGCTGCTTCCCGGTGAGCAAGGCGAGGTACCCGTCGTACGAACCCGCGATCACCGCAACCGGACACACGTCTTCGGGCTCTTGGGTCACGCCCAGGCCCGCCTCCTTGGCGGCTTGCGCGATCGCGTCGGGCCATCCCGAGCCATCCGGCAGGCCGGACAGAGACAGGCCGGTGAAGCCGGCCAGCCCGACGGCCGATTCCACCAGGGCCGCCGCGACGGCTTCTCGGTCGTCCGGGGGCGACACGGGAGCCAGGTAGTCCGCGATGGCGGGGTCGCCGACGAAGTGCACGACACCGTCCGGCTCCATCGAAAGCGGAACGATCCCGGCCGGGTCGCCGGCCGGTGAGGCCACCTCGACCAACGCCAGGGACCGCAAGGCTCCGAATTCCTCCCACCACACCGATGCGTACTCCGGAGTCTGGAAGATCGTGGCAGCCGGATCTTGCGCGAGTAACTCGCGCCACCGGGGGGCGAGCGAAGTCAGCGAACCGCGCTCGTCGTGGATTCTGACGGTCATGGGGGACGCCCAAGGGTATCGCAGGGCGCTCCGGGCGATTCCAACAGATCCGGCCATCGCGGGCTGCAACGCCGACGAGCCCGGCGATATGCCGGGCTCGCTTCAGGCTTTCCGGTTGGAGGGTTAAAGAATCTGGGGCGTGGTTCCTGCCTCAGGGGCCGGTGAAGGAACGGCCGGTGAAGGAACAGATGCCTCCTTGG
>JBKKBA010000082.1:0-3839 GCA_046714275.1 Actinomycetota bacterium | reverse complement strand
GGGCAGCACGTCGGTAACGACGACATCCTTGGCCGCGCCCGTCCCCAGGTTGTCGATCGTGATGTCATAGGACACGGTGTCGCCGGCCGTAGCGAAGGGGGTCGTGGTGGACTTCTGGACCCGAACGTCCGGACACCGGACAACCGTTAAGGCTGTTGCCGTGCCGGAACCGTCGTTCGCGGTAGACACCGACGCTGTGTTACTTACGGCCCCACACGAAGCCGATGTCGTCGGCGACGTTACGTGGACGGTCTGAGACGTCCCACCCGGGACCGAGCCCAGAGAACAGGTCAGAGTGCCCGCCGCGATACCGCACAGGGCAGCGGCGCTGCCGCCGTCCACGGACCAGGATGTGCCCGAAACGGCCGGTAGCGCGTCGGTCAGGACGACCCCGTGCGCCGTGCCGGTCCCGTTGTTCGAAACCGTGATCGTGAACCCGATTGCGTCGCCGGCAGAAACCGCTGCGGCATCCGCCGTCTTGTCGATGCCAATTGCGGCGCACCGAACTTCGACAACAGCATCGCCGGAATCGTTGTCGGTCTGATCGCCCGGCAGCTCGACGGTTGTCGCAACCTGAGCGACGTTGTGAAGCGTTCCACATGCTGCCGCGGTCGAGGTCACGGTGATCGAGACCGTCGCAACGTCGGGTTCGGCGCCCGTGGAGTTCCCGTCATTAGCCGCCAGGGTTCCGATCGGACACCAGACCGTGTTTCCGGCGCCAACAGTGCAGACCCCCGTCCCACCGGCCGTATTGGGATCAAGATCGTAGGTGGCCGAGACGCCGCTCAGCGTGTCGGGCAGATCGTCGGTGACGGTCACGCCGGCCGCGGGAACAATGCCGCTGTTCGATGCCGTCAGCGTGTAGCCGTAGGAGTCCCCGGCGTCAACCGACGACGCCGAGGCCGTCTTGGAGACGTGGACGTCCGGGCAGCGTGACAACGACAAGGCTACCGGCGTGCCGAGGTCCTTCAGCGCAGAGCTGAACGACTCGCCGGACGAGCGCGTCTTTACCCAGACCTGCGCAAAGCCGGGACAGCCGGGGAACGTCGACCCAAAGATGGCCGTCAGGTTCAGTGCGGCCTCGCCGAAGCGAAGCGAGTCCACGGTTCCGCCGCCGAACGGCGCGGCGGCCGGGCGAGCGACGGGGACTCCGTTCACGTCACCTGCGGCGGATCCCGTCGGAAGCGGTTGCAAGACCCATGATCCCACGAGCGGCAGACCCGTCCAGCGACGAACCTCGATCTTGACGTCGGAGGCGCCTCCGTCGTAGTCGAAGACGACCAGAAGGTCGCCGGCGCTTCGCTCGGGAATGGCCTCACCCTTCGAATTGGTCACGGTCGTTGATTTTTGGTTGAACTCGAAGTTCGCATGAGCATCCCCGCCACCCTGAACGGCCAGCCGCTCGAAACCCAGATAGAGAGCTCCAAGAACGGCGTCAACGTGCGTTGCAACGTAGAAGCGCGTCAGGTCGTCCTTGCCCGGCGGTTTCGGACCCTCGTCAAAGGTCCACGTGTCGGGCTCGTTCTCCTTGGCGCCACCGCCGAAGACATCGTCGGTGCCGGAGTCAAACGCATCGTCGTCCCCCACGGCCGAGACGGTGGCCCAGTCTCTGACGCCGCCGGAGATCGCCGGCACGTGCGGGTAGGCGAAATCGCCGTCGACTTCGAACCCTCCAACGGCAGTGGCGGTTGCGGTGTGGCCGGCAAGCGACGGGAGCGGAGCGAGCCCGGCGATGGCGACAACAAGCGCCAAGATTGCGAAGCGAATGGAGCCGGGAATGGAGCCACGACGGGAGCCTGAACGCACGTTGCCACCTCTCTTATGGACCGGACCCTGCCCCCGCGGTTCACCGGCTCTTGAGTGCGGCTCCATACTTATGCACCGTGCGGTCTATCCATATAGGCAGTAATAGCGAAATTCCGCTGAGGGGCGGGCTAGTTCCTGCGCGCAAAGAGTGTCAAAGGCCTCAGGCAGGGGGCCGGAGGGTCATGCGGGACCAGACACCCGTTGGTATCGAGATCCTGCTATTCCGTGAATCCGTACCCTCGCGCCCACGACGTCGCGTAGCCTTCGATCGACGCGTCCAAGGCCTCCGGCTCCAAGGTCAGCGGCTTGATGCACTCGACCATAACGGCCACTTCGTCGGCGAACTCCTTGGTCTTTCCGGCCTCCATGGCGGGGGCTTGCGGACCGTGATGGAGCCCTTGAGGGTGAATCGTCATCATTCCGGGCGTGATTCCGGCGCGGCTGAAGAACTCCCCCTCGTGGTAGAAGAGCACCTCGTCGTTGTCGATATTCGAGTGGAAGAACGGCACGCGCAACGCGTCCGGGTCGCCGGTCTCGGTCGGGCGGGGGGCGAACGTGCAGACGGCGAAACCCTGGTTGGCCCACGTGCAATGCACGCTGGGAGGCAGGTGGTACCTGGGCGAAACCACCGGACGGAAGTCGCGCACATTCAGCCGCATGGGGCACAGGTCGCCCTGCCAGCCGACAACATCCAGCGGGTGATAGGGATAGACCAGCCGCGTGAAAGCATTGTCTCGCTTAACCCGGACCTCGAACCGGCCCTTTTCGTCGTGCGGGTCCGGTTCCGGGGTCTGAATAACGCCCGGATCGAACTGCGCATGACGTCCCAGCATCCCTCGATCGGGCAGGTGATACTCCCCCCGGCCCTCGATCACCAGCAGGAACAGCTCCTCGGCGGGCACCATTCGATGGGTTGTCCCTTTGGGGACGATCAGGTAGTCGCCGGGCTCGAAAGGAAGGGGACCATAGTCGGTCTCCATCGTGCCGGTCCCACGATGAACGAAGTAGCAGATGTCCCCGTCGGCATCGCGAAGAAAGTACGACATCGGTTGCTGGCGCCGAGACACATACAGCGATACGTCTTCGCTGGAAGCGATCCGCTTCCATTCCCCCGCTGCATCCGTCGCATCGGACGGCTTGATCGTCGTCAGATCCAGCGCGAGCGGGCGCACGGGTCCGTCAACCTCGATCCACGCGGTCGGGGGGTGCGTGCGGTACAGGTGCGATGCCCGGCCCTCGAACGCTTCCCGGCCGTGCTCCTCTTCGTACGTGCCATCCGGCAATCCGACATGCGCTTGCTTGGTGATTCGCCCTCGCGCGATGGGAAACATGATTAAAGGGTCCCCCGCAACTCTTGCTCACGCTCAATCGCTTCGAACAGGGCTTTGAAGTTTCCCAGCCCGAAGCCACGAGATCCGTGTCGCTCGATCACCTCAAAGAAAACGGTCGGCCGGTCCATCACCGGCCGGGTGAAGATCTGCAACAGGTACCCCTCTTCGTCCCGGTCGGCCAGGATATTCAGCCGTCGCAGCGCCTCGATGTCCACCTCTTGCAAATCGCTGAAGCGCTCGCGCACCTCTTCGTAGTACGTGTCGGGCACACGAAGGAACTCCACACCGCGACCCCGCAGCTCGGTCACGGTTCCCAGGATGTCGTTGGTCAGAAGGGCCATGTGCTGGACCCCGGGACCCGCGTAGAAGTCCAAATATTCGTCGATCTGCGAACGCTTCTTGCCTTTCGCCGGCTCATTCAGCGGGAACTTCACGCGTCCCGAGCCGTCCCACATGACCTTGCTCATCAGCGCCGTGAACTCGGTTGAGATCTGGTCGTCCCGGAAATGAACCAGGTTCGTAAAGCCCATCACATTCGCGTAGTAGTCGGCCCAGACATTCATCTTTCCTTCTTCGACGTTGCCGACGACGTGGTCAACGATTTTCAACCCGGCTTCCTGGCTGGAATCTTCGACGGCGCGGAAGCCCGGCAGGAATGGCCCGTCGTAGTTGTCGCGCTGAATGAGGCTGTGAATCGTCTGC
>JBKKBA010000081.1:0-3602 GCA_046714275.1 Actinomycetota bacterium | reverse complement strand
CATGTAACCTTCCGTCTCCCCGACCCGATCGGGATTGACTTCCAGGGCCACTTCATAATTCGGCATGATGAGTCCGCCAGAAAAACGCGCGTGGCGCCGAGATCGCCCCCGCCTCGCCGGAACACGAGGGCCCGAGCGCTTCTCCGATCGGCATTTCCTAGGCCCGGTGAGGGTCCCCTGATGGCGGATGCCTCATCTAACCGACCCGGCCACCATCGTGCCCTAGCTAGCGAGCGCTTCGCCGACCTTGCGCCGCGCCCTTCTTGGCTTTGCTCTTCGTCTTGCGATCCTCCGATCCTTTGGGACCTTCGGCGTCGGCAGGCGCTTGCAGCTGCGCCGACGGGTTCGGTTCCACGATGGGATACTCGTGCCCGATGACATAGCGGCCAAACGGAACCTTGCGCTCTCCGGTCTTTCCGAAGTAGTCATGCCAATAGATGGCGGAAGCCCAGATGGCCTCGGGGCATGACGCGCGTGACTCCAGGCCAGGCGTCAGCTCGAAGTCCTCCGCCGCACAAACCATCTCGAGCATGCATGCCGATGGGATGCCGTAGTTCTCGTGCAAGGGATTCCCGGTACGCGCGACGCCCCAGGCAAAGGCGAGCCAGCGCAAAACGTGCTCGAGCGCATCGAGGCTGGAACGGGAACTCCGGAACGCCTCCACGCGCGCCATGATCTTCTGCTGTGGCACCGGCAGCGCGATGAGGGCTATGTTCGGGTATTGCTCGGGGTTATCGAAGTCCGCCAGTGGGCCCAAGACGACTCCGTTCTCGTGGGGCGAATACGCCTCTCCGCCCGGTTGAGCCAGAGGCACGTACACCGCCTGCGCGCCTTGCAGCGTCGCGCTGTTGAGCTGTATCAGGATGGCCTCCGACCAATAGGAGGGCAGCATGTCTCGACGCAGATGCGACTGCGCGACCCGCAGTCGAAACGACAGTGTGTCCGAGCCGCCGAGAAGCGCGATGTACGTCCAGGCATCCGGGCCCGCATCGGCCCTCATCTCGATGGCCGCTCGCTCGCCCCACGCCAGGTTTCCTTCGCCGCTCGAACGCGCCATCTCGGTGAAATTCGGATTGCGATCGGTGGTGGTGCATCGGGCTTGCCTGACCATGGTGGTGCCTCCGGATGTTTATTCAGATGTTGCGCAGTTCGTAGGTTCTCGTCATCTCGGACTTGCCAAGCGCCTTGTCGTCGGTGACGGCGTAGTAGGTGACGCTGAAGTCAATGCCGGCCCCTGCCTTGCAGAAGGACATCATGGCCACCTGGTCTCCCGGTCGCGCATATCCCCACTTCGTTTCAAGATCGCATTCGAGCCTGAAGAAACTGCTCTCGCCCAAACGCTTCGGCACCTTGTCGGCATCGCTGTGTCGTGGCCAAGGCTTCGCCTTGCCGAAGATTCCATTGAGATTCGCCAAGGCTTCCTTCGCCGCGTCCAGCGCCGGGATTCGGATCAGCCGCGATGGCGACGCGATCACCTCATAAACCATCAACCGCTCGCTTCGCACGTCCCGCGCCTGCGCGACGCGGCTCCAGTGCACGTCTCCCGTGACGTAGACGACCGGGATGCCGGCCGCCGAGAGTCGCTCCAGCGTGGGAACGAGCAGCGTGTCGAACTGGGCGTAGTTGCTCATCTCCGCGTCTTCGCCTTCCCGCTTGGACTCGGCCGTGGGTGTCGCGAACAGGGCTTGACCGGACGAGAGCAAGCCGAATGCAGGCTTGTTGGCCGCTCTCTCCGTCAGAAGGGCTGCCTCCCACTTCGCGATTTCAGCTGCGGTCCCAGGCGGCACGAGATCCTTGAACTTCTCGTCCCGACGACTGCGCATGTCCACGACGAGAATCTTCAGCGGGTCGACATCGATGCGCTGGACACCGCCGGCAGCACCTGCGAGTTGATAGTCCTCATAGAGGCTTTGCGCAGCAGCCTTCCACTGAGCGCGCCCGGGAGCGGTCCAGGTCTTCGGCAGCTGAGTCTGGGCGAAGGGGTAGTTGTTCCAGAACTCGTGGTCGTCCGCGACGCAAACCACGGGGGCGCGCGAAAGCACCCGCCCCAGACCGCCTGTCTCCAGCTGCGTGGAAGCCCAGTTGCGGAGGTATTTCTCCCCCAGCTTTTGCGCGACGCCGGCCGAGGCTGCCGGCAGATCCTCGAATATCGGCAAGTCGCCGTAGATCTGGTCGCCCAGCATCATCGTCATATGCGGACGCAACATGATCTGCGAGACCACCGACCCCATGAGTCCGGACGCGTCCTCCGGTTGCGAGTAGCAGGAGCACAAGAGGATGTTGAACGCACCGTCGAGCTTTTGCGGAAGTGCGTCGGGAAGCGTCCTGGTCGTGATCGAACGCGTTTCGGCGCCCGCGCGAACTTCGACCCGGTACGAGGTTCCCGGCTGCAGCCCGGTGAGCTGCAGGATCGCTCGATGGTTCAGCGGCCGACCCGCCGCATCGGTCATCGAGTCGCGGATCGGCCGCAGCGGGGACAGTACCTTGAGTTGGCCCGGCCCCCCGGCATCGATCGTCGGTTGCTGAGGATTCGCAGTCCCGAAGATGCCCACCCAAACCTGTACCGCGCCCGGTGGTCCGACCTGAGCATACGCAATGAGCATCATCCGGCCTCACACGGGGGGAAGAGCGCGCGTTCGTAGTTGATGGGCGCGTGGTTGGCCAGATCGCGAACCAGTACGGCGCCGGTGCGCCAGGCTTCGTCCCGGAGATACTCGATCCGCGCCGTCGTTCTGTCGACGGCATCCAGCCGCGCAAGCGCCTCGAGCAGCACCTCGCGATGTGCTGCACCCTGTTTCACCGTGCGGTCTGCACGCCGCGCCTGAGCTTAACTCTGCCATACCGAGGACTGTAGATCCAGCCCTTCGTCTTCCCCAGATTTGAGGATGCCCGACGCGGCTTGGCGACACCTTCGCTGCCCCATATTCCTGTCTTCTCCGGCGGTCACCCGCGTGCTGCTCTTCTACCGCATGGGCGACTTCTACGAGCTGTTCTGCGACGATGCCCGGAAGGCCGCCCCCCTCCTCGACATCGCGCTCACCACGCGCGGCACCTCGGCGGGCCAGCCCATCCCCATGGCCGGGGTCCCGGCGCACGCCCTCGAGGGCTATCTCGCCCGGCTCGTGAAGCTCGGCGAGCCGGTCGTGATCTGCGAGCAGGTGGGCGACGCCGGGTTCGCCAAGGGCCCCGTGGAGCGCGACATCGCCCGCATCGTGACCCCGGGCACGGTCAACGAAGAGGCGCTGCTCGAAGAGCGCCGGGAGAGCCTGCTCATGGCCGTGCACCAGAGCGGTGAAACGATCGGGATCGCGGTCCTCGACCTCGGAAGCGGGCGCTTCGGTCTATCGGAGGTTGCCGGCGCCGAAGGTCTGGCGGCGGAGATCGGCCGGCTGCGGCCGGCCGAGATCCTAGTGCGCGAGGACTCTACGCTGCTCCGCGATCTCTCTGCCGTCGGGGGCTCTGCCGCCGCCCACCCTGGCATTTCAACTCGGCCGGGATCGGCCCAAACGGGCTCTTACCGCCCTCGCGCGCGCCCCCGGGATCACCGGCCGGCCCCTCCGACGTTACCGTACCTGTTGCAAAACAGCGCTGAACTTCCTATC
>JBKKBA010000080.1:0-2581 GCA_046714275.1 Actinomycetota bacterium | reverse complement strand
GAAGAGGGGATGCGCACGCCGGCCGAGCTGTGGGTCACCAAGGGTGCCGTCGCCGTGCTGGTCTTGTTTCCGTATCTGCTGTTCCAGTTCGCGGCATCGTTGCGACGACCTGCGCGGATCCTAGCCCTGCTTGCCCCCGCCTTCACGGCGGTCTGCGTGCTGGGGATCTTCTTCTTCGACAGTATTCCGCTGCCCGGCCAGCCGCGATCCCGGGGCTTCCAGGTCTATCTGTTGGTTTTGGTGACTCAGTGGGTGCTGCTGTCCGTGGCGGTCGCCCTCACGCTGTGGCGCAGCGGCAAGGGTCAGCCGACGGTGGCTCGCTTTCGCATGCGAACCCTCAGCTTGGCGGCGATCGGCATGTCCGCGGCGGTGGTCGTCGCCGTCGGACCCTCCGAGGGGCGCGTCGGCGCGCGGCAAATCGTCGCGCAGATCCTGGGACTCTTGAGTGGTCCCCTCTTCCTGTTGGGCTTTGCTCCACCACGGTTTGTGCTGGCTCTGTGGCGGCGCCGGGAGGCAGAGGAGTTCCGGGAAGCCGAGCGTGGGCTCATGTCGGCGGCGACACCCGAGGACGTGGCGACGGTCGTGCTGCCGCACGCCGCCAACATCGTCGGTGGCCGGATTTCGGTCCTGGTTGCCGCGGATGGAAGCGTCACGCACGCGTTCGGCGCGTCGAAGGAGCAAGCGACGCAGATGCTTGCGGAGTCCGGCTCTGCGGAAGATCCATCCGGAGGGGCCTTGCGCATCCCCATGGAAGAAGGAGGGCTGGTCGTGCTGGCCAGCCCGTACACGCCCTACTTCGGTCGCGACGAGGCCGAAGCCTTGGGGCGCTTGGCGTTGCTGACCAGCCTGGCGCTGGCGCGGTCCGCCTTGCTTGCCGGCGCTCAGCAGAGCGCTCAGGCGTTGCACGAGGCTAACGAGTCCCTGCTGAAGACCAACGAAGCGATCGGCGAGTTCGTCGCGATCGCATCGCACGACCTTCGAACACCGATCACCGTCATCCAAGGGTTCACCTCGATGTTGAGCGCCCGTTGGGACGATCTGCCTGACGATGACAAGAAAAAATTCATCACGACGATCGATCGTCAGACCCGGCACCTGTCCAGCCTGGCCAACGACCTGCTGCTGGTCTCGCAGATCGACGCCAGCGCCCTTACCCCGCGCCCGCGCCGTCTGGACTTGCGCGCGCACCTGGACCGCTTGTTGGAGGGGTTCCCCGATCATCGCCAAGAGATCGTCGTGCGGGTGCCGCATGGCACAGCCGTTCTGGCCGATCCCGACCACACACAGCGCATGCTGGGCAACTATCTGAGCAACGCAATCAATTACGGTGAGCCGCCGGTGGAGATCGAGACCCGGTCCGTCAACGGCAGCATCGACGTGATGGTGAGCGATCACGGGAACGGCGTGCCGGTTGATTTCGTTCCGCTTCTGTTCGGCAAGTTCGCTCGAGCCGACAAGACGGCCAGCAAATCCCGAATGGGGACGGGACTCGGTCTGTCGATCGTGCGTGGGCTGGCCAACGCGGCCGGCGGCGACGCGTGGTATGAACCGAATCACCCGCACGGATCTCGCTTTGTGGTCCGGTTGCCCGCCGCGAAAGGGGGTATTGATGGCATCGATGGCTGAGAAGGGGGACCACGTCGCGGTGCCGGACCACGTCGAGGTCCTGGTCGTGGTTGAGGACGAGCCGGATATGCGCGAGTTGATTCGCATCATGTTGTCCGCGGATCCGCGACTTCAAGTTGCCGGCGAAGCGGCCAGCGCTCAAGAGGCCATCGTTCTTGCGCGATCGCAAAAGCCCGGCGTCATCGTCTTGGACCATTGGATCGAAGGCAAGGTGATGGGACTCCAGGCTGCGCCGGCACTCAAGCAGGCGGCACCCCAGGCCAAGATTCTGCTGTTCAGCGCGTACGATTTGGGCGACAAGGCCGATGCGGAGCCGGCGATCGATGCGTTCTTGCGCAAGGACTCGATCGAGCAACTCTTGCCGACAGTCCTTCGGCTGTCCGGCTTGGAGCCGTAGACGCTTTTCGGAAAGCGATGCGGGGCCCGAAGGCCCCGCATCCAGTGAGATCCAAGCGCTAGTTCGAGTGGTCGACCACCGCAAAGAACGCGTTCGAGTCCTTGTCCGAGAACGTCAGACCGTCCACGTTCACGTTCTGGCCGACGTTTCGTGCGGCCAGAGCGTCCTTCCAGATGAACCCGGTGGGCATCACGATGTGGACCTCTTGTTCGACCGTCGTTTCCACGGGGTTGACGAACGGCGTCATCGCCGCCGATACCTTGTCGCCGATCTGGATCGAGGCGTGCGTCCCCTCACCTTTGATCGTGATCGACTCGACGAACGGTCCCAGGATCTTCGTGATGGTTGAGGCGATGATGTCGTGCGGGTTGCCGCCGTACTGGCCGGTGAAGATCGCGACGAGCGCCCCCTTCTGCGCCTCGTTCGTTGACGGGTCGAAGTAGACGGCGACGGTGCCGTCGCCGTCGTGGATTTCCTTAGGCCACCAGAAGGCCAGCCCGATCGTAGAACCCGCAAGGTTTACGTCTACGCACGTCCCCTCGGCGATCCGGTACACGA
>JBKKBA010000079.1:0-2549 GCA_046714275.1 Actinomycetota bacterium | reverse complement strand
CGGGCTTCATCAGCGCGACAACCATCGCTTGATCGACGCGCTGGTTCGGTTGCGCGACATCGGAAACACGCTCATCGTCGTCGAGCACGACGAGGCGACCATTCAGACGGCCGACTACATCGTCGATATCGGGCCGGGCGCCGGCGAGCACGGCGGCGAAGTCGTCTTCGCCGGTGAGTACAAAGACCTGCTGAAGAGCCGCAAGTCGCTGACCGGGCAGTACTTGTCGGGGCGGCGCTCGATTCAGGTGACGGGCATGAGCCGGTCGCCGGGCGGAAACTGGCTGACGCTGAAGGGAGCGCGCCAGAACAATCTCAAGAACATCGACGTCCGCTTCCCGCTCGGCTGCTTTGTTTCGATCACCGGGGTCAGCGGAAGCGGAAAGTCGTCGCTGTTGACCGACACGCTTTACCCGGCTCTGATGCGCTCGGTCTACAAGTCGCGGAGCGTTCCCGGTAAGCACAAGTCGATCACCGGCGTGCACCACGTGGACAAGGTCGTCAACGTGGACCAGGCGCCGATCGGACGCACTCCCCGCTCGAACCCCGCGACGTATATCGGCGTCTTCGACCACGTCCGGCAACTGTTTGCCAAGACGCAGGAGGCCCGCGTTCGCGGCTACCAGCCGGGCCGCTTCTCGTTCAACGTCAAAGGTGGGCGCTGCGAAGCGTGCGCGGGCGACGGCACCATCAAAATCGAGATGCACTTCCTTCCCGACGTGTACGTGCCGTGCGAAGTCTGCAAGGGCAAGCGCTACAACCGCGAGACGCTGGACGTCACGTTCAAGGGCAAAAACATCTCGCAGGTTCTGGATCTCAGCGTCGAAGAAGCGCTGTCGGTGTTCGAAAACGTTCCCGTGATCGCGCGTCACATGCAGACCCTTTTCGACGTCGGTCTGGGCTACGTGAAGCTCGGTCAGCCGGCGCCGACGCTCTCGGGTGGCGAGGCGCAGCGGGTCAAGCTTGCCTCAGAGCTGTCCAAGCGAGCCACGGGTCGCACCCTCTACATCCTTGATGAGCCGACGACCGGCCTGCACTTCGAGGACATCAACAAGCTCCTGGGCGTTCTCAGCCGGCTGGTGGACACGGGAAACACCGTCATCGTCATCGAGCACAACCTGGACGTGGTGAAAACGGCGGACTGGGTGATCGACCTGGGTCCCGAGGGCGGCGGGGGCGGGGGCGAGATCGTCGCCGAAGGAACCCCCGAAGACATCGCGAAGGAACGGCGCAGCTATACGGGTCGCTTCCTCGGCCAAGTCCTGGACATGCCGCCGCTAGACGCGGACCTCTAGACGCGGACCTCTAGACGCGGACCTCTAGACGCAGACCCATAGACGGGGCCAAGATGGGCGGATGCAGGTGCCTCCAGAGGTCCGCCCGCGTCTGAGGGGACGTCTCCACCAGGTTTCCTTCTTCGTAACGTTGCCCCTGGCCGTCGCGCTGGTCGTCGCGGCGCGACGCGACACGCTCCGCATCGCGACCTCTGTTTATGCCGCAAGCCTGATCGGACTGTTCGCATCCAGCGCTGCGTATCACCGGGGCCTCTGGTCGCCGAAGGCAATGGGACGGATGCGCCGGCTGGACCATTCCATGATCTATCTGCTCATCGCCGGCACCTCGACGCCGATCGGCGTGATGACACTGCACGGGGCGTGGCGGGTCGTGTTGCTGACCGTCGTGTGGGCCGGCGCCGCCACAGGCATCGCACTGAAGCTGGTGTCGTTCGAGCGCCTGCGCGTTGTGGGATCCGCGCTCTACATCATCCTGGGCTGGGTCATGGTCCTTGCCGCCCCCCAGGTGATCCGAGCGGTGGGCACGGCGAACGCGGTGCTGATCGCTGCCGGCGGCGTGTTGTACACGTCCGGTGCCGTGGTCCTGCTGCGCCGGCGCCCCAACCCCAACCCCCGCGTCTTTGGCTACCACGAGGTCTGGCATTCGATGGTGATCGCGGCAAGCCTGTGCCACTACGGCGCCATCTTCGACATGGTCCGTTCCGCGACGTAGCCAGTCGAAGGGGTCCGCCTTCCTTACAATGGAACAATGAGGACGTCGGCGTGGCGCCCCAAACCGGGAACCATCCCGGACGCCCCCGGCTGCTACCTGTTCAAGGACGCCTCCGGCCGCGTCATCTACGTCGGCAAGGCCAAGTCCTTGCGCAGCCGGGTGTCGTCGTACTTCCAGGACGCCCGCGCGTTGCATCCGCGCACCGCGACCATGGTCGAGCAAGCCGCCGGCATCGAATGGATCGTGTCGGCGAACGAAGTCGAATCGCTTCACCTGGAATACAACCTGATCAAGACCCATCATCCGCGCTTTAACGTGCGCTACCGGGACGACAAGTCCTACCCCTACCTGGCCATCACCTTGGACGAAGAGGTTCCGCGCGCGATGGTCCTGCGCGGAGCCAAGCGCAAGGGGGTCAAATACTTCGGACCCTTCGCCCACGCCTACGCGATCCGCGAGACCCTGGACCTGTTGTTGCGCACGTTCCCCGTCCGGACCTGCTCCGATACCAAGTTCCGGCGCCATGAGCGGATGGGGCGGCCG
>JBKKBA010000078.1:0-6311 GCA_046714275.1 Actinomycetota bacterium | reverse complement strand
ATCTGAAAGTTCTTCGGCATGTCGGGATAGAAATAGTTCTTGCGGTGAAAGATCGTATGCGGCGCAATGCGGCAACCCAGTGCCAGCCCGATCTTCATCACGTCTTCCACGGCGCGCTCGTTCACGACCGGCAGGGTGCCCGGCTCGCCCAGGCAGACCGGGCAGACATTCGTGTTCGGCTGGCCGCCGAAACGCGCCGGACACGAGCAGAACATCTTCGAGTTCGTGGAAAGCTCGCAGTGAACTTCCAGCCCGATGACGGGTTCGTAGAGGTTGCCGGTCATGGGGCCGCTCATCGGGCCGCCTTCTGCGCGTAGTAATCGCGAACGTGGTCCCGGTTCTTGATTCCCAGGAATCCGATGATCGCGGCCAGCAACGTTCCGATCGGGAACAGAACCAGCAGGAACGACATGGCGACCAGCGCGGCGACCAAGCCCGGCGGACGCTTCCATCCTGCCAGAAACGCGAAGGGCGCCATCACAAATCCCACGGCGGCAATCAGCGCATAGATCTTCTTCCAGCCCGGATCCAGATCCAGAACCGAGGCCAGGGCCAGAACACCGATGCCGGCCAGCAGCGCCAGGGCTCCGACGATCTGCAGCGCCAGCACGGCCGCAGGTTTGGGGACCTCGCCCGTCCAGGCCGGCTCTCTCAGCTCCATATCGGCGGCTCCGGCAGCGGGCCAAGGTCTTGCTCGAACGCATGAGCGGCTTTGAACAGCAGCGCTTCGCTCATCGGGGGACCCATCAGTTGCAAGCCCACCGGAAGTCCGTCGTCGGCCAGTCCGCATGGCAGGCTGATGCCGGCCGCGCCGGCCAGGTTCGTCGGGATCGTAAACAGGTCGGCCAGGTACATCGCGATCGGGTCGTCCACGCGATCACCGATCTTGAAGGCCGTCGTCGGCGAGGTCGGCGACAGGATTACATCGAATCGCTGGTAGGCCTGGTCGAACTCGCGGATCACCAGCGTCCGTACCTTCTGCGCCTTGCCGTAGTACGCGTCGTAGTAGCCGGCGCTCAGCGCATAGGTGCCCAGCATCACGCGACGCTTCACCTCGTCGCCGAAGCCGTCCGCGCGCGTGCGCGAGTTCATCTCGACCACGTCACGGCCCTCGGTCCGCAGCCCGTAGCGAACGCCGTCGTAGCGCGCCAGGTTCGACGAGCACTCGGCCGGCGCGATCAGGTAATAGGCGGACAGCGCATACTCGAACGACGGCAGAGACACCTCATCGACGGACGCACCCATCTTGGCGAAGCGGTCGGCGGCTTCGCGGACGCGGTCGCGCACGCCGCTTTGGGTCCCCTCGCCGAAAGATTCCGTCCATACGCCGATGCGAAGGCCGTCCACTCCCCCGTCGATCCCGGCAAGGTAGTCCGGCACCGGGGCGTCAACGCTGGTGGAGTCACGCGGATCGTGCCCCGAGATCACCTGCTGCAGCAATGCGGCGTCGCGCACGGTCCGCGCGAACGGCCCCACCTGGTCCAGCGAGGATGCGAACGCGATCAGCCCGTAGCGACTGACCAGACCGTAGGTCGGCTTCACGCCGACGATGCCGCAGAGCGCGGCCGGCTGCCGAATCGATCCGCCGGTATCGGATCCGATGCCCAGCGGCGCCATCCCGGCCGCGACGGCGGCGGCGCTGCCTCCGCTGGAGCCGCCGGGAACACGCGCGGTGTCCCACGGGTTCCGGCTGGGCCCGTACGCGGAGTTCTCGGTGGACGAACCCATCGCGAACTCGTCCATGTTGGCTTTGCCCACGGTCACGATTCCGGCGGCTTCCATCCGCCGAACCACGGTCGCGCTGTAGGGCGGGATGTAGCCGCCCAGAATCTTCGACCCGGCCGTGGTGCGGATCCCATCGGTGCAGAGCACGTCTTTGAGTGCCAGCGGCACGCCGGCCAACGGTCCCAGCGGCCGTCCCGCCGCGCGCGCCTGGTCCACGATCCGCGCCTGCTGGCGCGCAAGGTCCGGAGTCGACGTGATGAAGGCGTGCACCTCTGGCTCGACAGAATCCATGCGAGCCAGATGCGCGTCGGTCACGTCCACCGCCGTCGCTTCCCCCCGTGCGATCATCCCGGCCAGCGTCGCCGCATCCTGCTGCCACAGATCCGGCATCAGGCTCCCTCGATGATGCGGGGGACCTTGAAGCGTCCCTGCTCGGATTCGGGCGCCGTGGACAGCGCCTTCTCTTGCGTCAGGCACTCACCCGCGACGTCGGGGCGGAAGACGTTCTTGATGGGAATGGCGTGCGAGGTTGGCGGGACGTCCTCCGCGGCCAGAGCCATGACTTGCTCGGCATGCTGCAAGATCGCCGAAAGCTGACCCGCGAACTTGCCGACCTCTTCTTCGGTCAGCGTCAGCCGCGCCAGCTTGGCGACGTGCAGCACTTGCTCCCGTGTCAGCGACATGATCAAGCGAGAGTCTACCGGGCCGTCGCAGCGCCTCGCTCTGCGTTCCCGCCGATCACAGGCTCAAGCCTTCAGCAATGCGCGGAAGGCCGGCTCGTCCAGAATCGGGACGCCCAGGGTCACGGCTTTGTCGTACTTCGATCCGGGATTGGCGCCGGCAACGACGAAGTTGGTCTTCTTCGACACGCTTGAGGTGACCTTGCCACCGGCACCCTCGATCGCAGCGGCGGCCTCGTCGCGCGTCATCGATTCCAGCCCCCCGGTCAGGACGAACGTCTTGCCGGTCAGCGGCCCTGCTTTCGCGGCCTTTCGTTCGTCGGCCGTGCGGACTCCCGCCTTCCGCAGTTTGACCAGCACTTTGCGGTTGCGCGGCTGCTGGAAGAACTCGGCAACACTGTGTGCGATCACCGCACCGACTCCTTCAACCTGCGCGATGTCTTCTTCACCGGCAGCCTCCAAAGCATCCAGCGTGACGAAGTGACGAGCCAAGACTTGCGCAACGGTCCCCCCGACGTGGCGGATCCCAAGTCCCGTCAGCAGGCGGGCCAGCGGCCGGTCCTTCGACGCCTGAAGCGATGCCCGGAGGTTGGCGATCTTGCGCTCCTTGAAGCCCTCCAGTGTGGCGATCTGTTCATCGGTCAGCGCGTAGAGATCGCCGGCGTCGGAGATCAGGCCGCGCTCCGTCAGCTCGATGATCGTCTGATAGCCCAGACCTTCGACATCCATGGCGCCGCGACCGGCGAAATGGAAGATGCGTTCGACGCGCTGAGAGGGGCAGTCGATGCCGGTGCAGTAGGCGACCGCGTCGCCCTCTTCGCGCGTGATCTCGGAATTGCAGTCGGGACAGCGAGATGGAAAGCGCCACGGCTTGGAGTCCCTACGTCGCCGGGAAAGCACCGGCCCGACGACTTCGGGAATCACGTCGCCGGCGCGCCGGATGATCACCGTGTCGCCTTCTCGCAAGTCTTTGCGCGCGATCTCGTCCTGGTTGTGCAACGTGGCAGTCCCGATCGTCACGCCGCCGACGAAGACCGGCTCCAGTACGGCATAGGGCGTGGCGGCGCCGGTCCGGCCGATGTGCACCCGGATCTTGTTCAGCCGCGTCTCGCGCTCCTCCGGCGGATACTTGAAGGCGATCTCCCAGCGTGGCGCCTTGGATGTGTAGCCCAGCTCGTCCTGCTGCGCGACGTCGTCGACCTTTACCACGACGCCGTCGATGTCGTGCTCCAGGTCGTGGCGATGCTGGGCCCAGTGCGCGATGAACGCGCGCACCTGATCGATGTCCTTGGCCGGCTTGGTCGTCGGCGCGACGCGAAGGCCCGCATCGCGGCACCAGGCCAGGAACTCGCTGTGCCGCGCGAAGCGAATGCCTTGGACGGCGCCGGCCCCGTGCACCCAGTACGCCAGCGGCCGCCGCGCTGTGATCTGTGGATCCTTCTGTCGAAGCGCGCCGGCAGCGGCGTTGCGGGGGTTGGCAAAGGCTGGCTTTCCCTCAGCCTGGAGCGAGTCGTTCAGCGCTTGAAACGCCTTGGTTGGAAAGTACACCTCGGCGCGAACCTCGATCATCTTGGGCTGGGTGGCCCCCTGCAGCCTGAGAGGCAGGCCGCGAATCGTGCGAATGTTGGCCGTCACGTCTTCGCCGGTTGCTCCGTCGCCGCGGGTCGCGCCGCGCACGTACCGTCCGCCTTCGTACACCAACGCAACGGCCAGCCCGTCGATCTTCAGCTCACAGACGAACGCGACTTTGCCGGCGGGGCCGACCGACTTGTGAACGCGCTCTGCCCAGGCCAACAGCGCATCGTCGTCGAAGGCGTTGTCCAGCGAGTACATGCGACGGTGATGACGAACGGGAGCGAACTGGGATGCCGGCGCGCCTCCGACCCTACGTGTCGGCGAATCATCGGTGATCAGGTCGGGAAACTGCTCCTCCAGCTCAACCAGCTCTCGGTAGAGCCGGTCGTAGGCCGCGTCGGTGATCAGGGGCGCATCCAGGACGTGGTAGCGGTGGTTGTGCTCCTCGATCTCACGCCGGAGCGCGGCGGCGCGCCGGCGCGCTTCGTCCTTGCGCACCGGACCGCGGAGTCAGCGCCGGCGGCGCGGGGCGGCGGCGCTGGGCCTGGCTGACGCGCGGGACGTGCCTCAGCGCGCGCCGACGGCCCTTTCAATGCGGTCGAGGTCGATGCGGAGGGCTTCCAGAACCTCTTCTGCGCTGGCGTGCTCACTGCGCACCGCGATCGAGAAGCGGCGGATCGTCTCGAGGTCGGGCAGTCGAACGTTATCCACGACAATCCTCCCGGTCGGCTGAGATACCGCCGGCATTATAGGGCCGGGCCGATCCGACAGGATGTTCCGGCTATCGCTCCGCGCTTACGATGGTGCCGCCGCCCAGAACCCGGTCTCCGTCGTAGAGCGCGATGAGCTGACCGGGGGCCACCCCTCGCTCGGGCTCGTGCAGGCGGACGCAGGCCTGATCGTCGCCGGCAGCCGTCAGGGTCGCCGCAGTCGGACGGCCGTGGGCTCGAATCTGGACACTTACGGCGCTCGACGGCGACGGCGGGCCCTCAAGCCACACAACGCGCCGGGCTTGGATGCCGGAGCGCGCCAGCAGCTCCCCGGGCCCGACGATGATCGCGTTCCGGGTAGCATCGACCTCCAGCACGTAGCGCCGCTCGGCGGTCGCCAGCCCAAGGCCGCGGCGCTGCCCCACGGTAAAGCCGACGATCCCGGCGTGTTCGCCGATCACGCTGCCATCGGGGTCAAGAATCTCGCCGGGCATCGCCGTTGATCCCTCAGCGCGGCGGATGAATCCGGCTGCATCGCCGTCGGGAACGAAGCAGATGTCGTAGGACTCAGGCTTCTCGGCCGTCCGCAGGTCCAGGTTGCGAGCCACCGCACGCGTCTGCTCTTTGGTCTGCGCGCCGACGGGGAACAGTGCCCTCGAAAGGGCTTTCTGTCCGATCGACGAGAGCACGTAGGACTGGTCCTTGGCCGTGTCGGCGCTTCGGTACAACCGCGACGGTCGCTCGTCATGGAAGGCGCCATGGAGGGAGCCATCAAGGGCGCCATGAACAACTTTCGCGTAGTGACCGGTCGCCACGTAATCGAACCCCAGCGCAAGCCCGCGTTCCAGGACGGCCCCGAACTTGACCGTTTCGTTGCATCGGACGCACGGGTTCGGCGTCCGGCCGGACGCGTACTCCCCGACGAAGTTATCCACGACGCTCCGGCGGAAGATGTCGGAGAGGTTCCACACGTAGAAGGGGATATCCAGCACCTGAGCCACACGCCGCGCGTCGTCGGCCGCCTCGACCGAGCAGCATCCGTGCACGCGCCCGTCGGGCTGGGAAGCCTGCTCGGAAACCTGCGTGGCCAGCTTCAGGTGGACGCCCGTGACGTCGTGCCCTTCACTGGTCAGCAAAGCGGCGGCGACCGAAGAGTCCACGCCGCCACTCATCGCGACCAGGATGCGGCTCATCTTCGCAGCCGCTGGACGGCGGCGACCACCCGGTCCGCCGCATCGTCGATCTCCGCGCGAGTGGTCGGGCGCCCAAGGGTCAGGCGCAAGACACCGTTGGCCAGGGGTGGTTTCACGCCGATCGCCGTGATCACGTAGGACGGTTCCGGCGCGCCCGACGAGCAGGCACTCCCGGCCGAAGCGGCGACACCATCGGCATCCAGCAACAGCAGGAGCGGCTCGCTTTCCACCCCCGGGATGCACACGCTGAGATTGTTGGGCAAGCGCGGAACATCCTCGACGTTGACCACCAGCCCGGGAATGCGCGCGATCAGCGACGCCTGCAAGTGATCGCGCAGCGAGGCGACTCGCGATGCAGCTTGTTCACGGTCGGCGACCGCGGCGCCTACCGCGGCGCCGAATCCGGCGATGCCCGCCGTGTTGTAGGT
>JBKKBA010000077.1:0-2586 GCA_046714275.1 Actinomycetota bacterium | reverse complement strand
ACTTCGTCCAGGCACTTGACTTTCATCCGTACCGGCCGGCATCTACACGTCCGGAACCTTTGGGCTTACCGGCACACTCACGCTCGATGCCCAGGGCAATGCCAACGCGGAGTTCATCTTTCAGGCCGGCTCTACGCTTATCACCGCGTCGAATAGCCGGGTCCTTCTTCTCAACGGCGCGGATCCGTGCCATGTCGTTTGGCAGGTTGGCAGCTCGGCCACGTTCAACACCGGCACTCGGTTCGTCGGAGACGTGCTTGCCTCTGCGTCCATCACCGCTCAGACGGGCGCCACATTCCAGGGTCGGTTGCTTGCCCTGAATGGTGCCGTCACCTTGGATACCAACACGATTACCAAGGCGAGCTGCGTTGCTCCTGTCGTCGGCGGGACCCCATCGCCAACAGCAACGGGAACGCCTTCAACCATCGCTACTCCGACGTCGCCTGCGTCACCTACCGCGATACCGTCAAGCTCCGGGCCTGCGTCGCCGGCAGGAATCCCTGAGGCGCTCGTGGGGCCGCCGGGTGGGCCGCCTGGGAATCCCAACACATCGTCGACTCCGCCCTCCCTGGTGGTCACGGGCGTGGTGATCTTCGGGCTCTTGGCGGCGGGTCTCGCGTTGCTGAACCTGGGCGGCGTGGCCGTCGCGGTGGGACACCGACGCCGCACAGCCCAGGTCCTGTAGGGGTGCCGAGTTTCCCGCCGGCCTGAGCAGGATTCTTGCCCCCGCGGCCCGAACTGGGTTGCCAAGGAGGGTGCATCTATGAGATCTCGAAGCCTGTTCATCGCCGCCGCGGTCGTTGTCTGCATGGCCGCCGCACCGCTGTCGTCCCAGGCGACTACCTCGACGCTGGGAGCCATCGGCCAGGTCACAACGACCGGCTGGGGATGTCCCAGCATGACCCTCGGGATCGACTTCGAGCGGGCCAGCCCACACTTTCTGCTCCAGGTGGGATACTTCCCGCCGCAGAATCCGGTCCTGAACATCGACTGCGCCGGCGTCTATCACTCGAATCAGTTCACCGATTTGGCGGTCGCTGCCGGAACGCCGTGCGCTCTTCCGTACGAGTATCAGACAAAGCCCGACCGGATGACGGTGAGCGGCAACAAGTACACGTTCACCAACACGTTCACGTATTGCAGCGGTGTCGTCGAATATCAGACAACCGTCATCACGGTGAATGCGTCAACGGTCGGCTTCTCGTCGGTCTACGACCGCAACACCGGAACCGATTTTCGCGCGACCGGAACGCTGACCCGCATCTGGTGAAGAGCTACCGCGGGGCGCGCTAGCCGCGACGTGCTGGTCGATTCGATCGTCGGCGCTTCGCTTGGATCCGACGGACCCATGGGAATCGGTGTTCGCCCCGGCTGGCGAAAGGTCGGCGACCCCATCTAGCCATCGACGATTTCGGTACGGGCTACTCATCTCTTTCCTATCTGCAACGCTTCCCGGTCGACATTTTGAAGATCGACAAGTCCTTCATCGATCGCTTTACCGGCGACCCCGATGAGTCGGCTCTCACGCGGGCGATCATCAAGATCGCCTCCACGTTGTCGCTTCGGACGATCGCCGAAGGTGTCGAGCGGGAGGATCAGTTGGATCGCCTCCGCGACTCGGGTTGCAATCTGGAGCAGGGCTCTGTGTTCACGCCCCATCGATGCCGCGATGGTCCCAGCCCTGCTTGGTCGCGACGCTGCCACAAGGCCCGTCCGCGGACTCAAGTCGTCTGAAGGCTCGTCAGGATTCGACCGCCGTTGGTGGTCGGGCCCGTCACTTGTAGCGTTGCTGCTGGGACAACCGCGCGCCTTTGTGCACAGTACCCGGCTCCTTCCTAAAAGGACCCGAAGGATCTGCGCCGAATTCTCTCTCAGGAAAACCAGGGGAACAGGGGGATTCGAATGACACCGTCCAGACGCGCGCTGTTGCTGTTTGTCCTTTCGATCGCGCCTGTTGGTCCGGCTTTTGCGGCCGCCGGCGACATCTCTACCTATGCAGGCGGCGGCTCTGCGACCGGTGATGGGGGCCCGGCAACGGAAGCACAAGTTCTGGACCCGCACGAGCTTTCCGCAACGAGCGCCGGCGATCTCCTGATCGCGGAGACGGGAAGCTACTCAATTCGAAAGGTAGACGCTGCGGGCATCATCTCCACGATCGTGAGTTTCGTGGGCAGCGTGCAGGATGTCGCGACGGCACCCGACGGAACCATCTACTTCGCGACCGAGCGAGCGATCGGGGCGATTGACCCGGGTGCAACCTCCTGGCATTTCGCTTGGAGCAGCAGCTATCTCCATCCGACGCACCTTGCCGTGGACTCGCTTGGGCGCGTGTATTTCGACTTCCGGATCGGTGACAACTCCGACGAGGTCTATCGGTACGACCCCGCAACGTCCCAGGCTGAGGTCTTTGCCGGAAACTCATACTGCGCGTCAACCGGGCCGTACAACGGTGACGAGATTCCCGCGACCAGCGCGAACATCTGCGGTCCTGCCGGTTTGGCGATCGGCGCGAATGACGTTCTCTATATTGCCGACCGGTTCAACTATCGGATTCGCAGCGTCGACGCGGCCGGCATGATCCGCACC
>JBKKBA010000076.1:0-3917 GCA_046714275.1 Actinomycetota bacterium | reverse complement strand
GAGGCGCCGCCCGGAGCCGTCGTGACGCTTCGCCGCTCCAAGCGCCGCCTGCGCATGGCGGCGCTGGACAATGTGCCGTTCTGGCGGCTGGTTCGGACCAAGTTCCGCCTCCCCGAGCCTCCTTAGCGCTTGCCGGCCGCTAAGATTCGTTAGCGCATGTGGAGGAAAACGAAGCAGCCGACGATCCTGACCGGGGTCGCACGAGTCGATCGGCGAACCAAGAACTTGATTCCCAGGCTGCGGCCGGGCGACGTCGCCGTGATCGATCACGAAAACCTGGATCAGCTCTCCGCCGAAGGGCTGGTCGAGCGCGCGCCGGCTGCCGTCGTCAACGCCTCGGCTTCGATTTCCGGCCGGTACCCCAACACCGGGCCGCTGATCTTGGCTCGCGCGGGAGTGCCGCTGCTGGATCGTGCCGGGCCCGAGGTGATGGACCGGATTCGCGAGGGCCAGACCGTCAGAATCGACGGCGATCACCTGTGGGTCGGGGACGACGACATCGCGACCGGCGTTCTTTTGGAGGGGGAAGAGCTGGAGCGCCAGTTCGCCGAGGCGCGGACCGCGATGGGGGCCGAGCTGGAGCGCTTCGTCGCGAACACCATGTCGTATCTGGAGCGCGAGCGCGACCTGATCCTGCACGGCGAAGGCGTCCCGATGACCCGGACCGACTTCCAGGGGCGACACGCGCTGATCGTCGTCCGCGGTCATCATTACAAGGAAGACCTGCAAACGCTTCGGGGCTACATCGCCGACTACAAGCCGGTGCTGGTCGCCGTGGACGGGGCCGCCGACGCGCTTCTAGACCTGGGCTACAAACCGGACCTGATCATCGGCGACATGGACTCGGTTTCCACCAGCGCGCTGGCGTGCGGCGCCGAGGTCATCGTGCATGCCTACCCCGACGGCCGCGCGCCCGGGATGGAGCGGCTGGCCGGGCTGGGGATCGAGGCCAAGACTTTCGCCACCTCGGGCACCAGCGAAGACATCGCGATGCTGCTGGCCTACGAACGAGGCGCCGAGCTGCTGGTTGCCGTCGGCGCGCACGCGAACCTGGTGGAGTTCTTGGACAAAGGGCGGGGCGGCATGGCCAGCACCTTCCTGGTGCGACTGAAGGTCGGTCCCAAACTGGTTGATGCCAAGGGCGTGAACCGTCTGTACCGGCGGGACATCTCGCGCGGCCTGCTGCTGATGCTGGTCCTGTCTGCGTCCTTCGCGATGTTCATGGCCCTATCGAGGGCCCCGGTTGTCAGGCTTTTCATCGAGAATCTGGGCGAGCGGTTTCAGGACCTCTGGTACCGGATCCGGCACCTGTTCTGATGATCAACTTTCGCTATCACGTGATATCGCTGATCGCGGTGTTCCTGGCATTGTCGATTGGGATCATCATGGGTACCACCGTCATCTCTGAAGGCATCGTGTCGCAGCTTCGCCGCGACGCGCGCGACTTCAGCAACCGCAGCAAGGAGCTGCGCCGGGACAAAGACGCTCTGGAGAGCCGGGTCGCCTTCGATGATCGCTTTGGAGCGGCCGTTCTGCCCGTAATGGTGCAACGACGCCTGGCCGGAAAGTCCGTCGTCCTGCTGATTCAGGATGGGGCCCCCGCACCGATCGTGGAGCGGCTGAACGAGGCGCTGCGACTGGCCGGGATCGCCAAGCCCGCGCGGCTGCGAATGACGTCCGCCTGGTCTTTGACGGGAGAGGCCGACCGCGACCGGCTTGCGCTGGCGACCGGGGGCTCCGCTGGCGATTCGCAGGCGCTGACGCTACGAGCCGCCGAGTCGCTAGGGCTGCGCCTGGTTCGCTCCGGCGATACGCGCAGGACCGGGGACCTGCTCAAAGTCATGGCCGATGCCGGCTTCCTGCGGATGGACGACATCCCACCCGCCGCATTTCCCGCCCCCGGCGCGGTGGTCATTCTCGTTGCTGCCGGAATCAAAGACTCCGTCCCGGCCCAGGATGGCTTTTTTGTTCCGTTGTTGCGTTCGATGGCCGGCCGGCGCGGGACGGCCGTGACCGAGCCATACGGCGCCGGGCAGTCCCTGGCCGAACTGGTTCGTGGTGACGCAGCGCTGAAGGAGTCAATCGCAACGGTGGACCACGCCGACACGGCGCCCGGGCAGATCTCAATCGTCTGGGCGGTGCAGATGCTGGGCGACGGACGTGAGGCGGGGCACTTCGGGGTGCTGGGCGGCGCGTCGGGCGTCATTCCCGACGTCAAGCCGTGAGCGGTCTGGTCGTCGCGATCGTGCCTGCTTACAACGAGGCGGTTCGAGTGGGTGACACCGTCCGGGCACTGGCTTCATTCTGTGATGAGGTCATTGTCGTAGACGATGGATCGACGGATGCGACAGCGACATCGGCGCAATCGGCCGGCGCTCGAGTGATCAGGTTGCCGAGGAACCGGGGGAAGGGCGCTGCTTTGGCGGCGGGCGTCCAGGCGGCGGGAACGGCCGGGGTTTTGCTGCTGGCCGACGCCGATCTGGGGGTCAGCGCGAAGGAGCTGCGCACGTTGCTGCCCGGCGTGATCTCGGGCTACCACGACGTTGCGATCGCTGCACCTGCCCCAGGCGCCCTCTCCGGTCTGGGCATGGTGGAGTCTCTGGCTCGGTCCGGGATCCGGCGCCTGACCGGAGCAACCTTTGCCCGGCCCCTGTCCGGCCAGCGAGCCATCCGAGCTGATGTGGCCCGCGAGCTGGGCTTTGCCGGCGGCTTCGGCGCCGAGACGGCGATGACGATCGACGCGTTGCGCGCCGGGTACCGGGTCGTGGAGGTTCCTTGCGAGTTCACCCATGCCAAAACGGGCCGGGACCTTGCCGGGTTCGCTCATCGCGCCCGCCAGGGTGCGCAGGTGGCCGGGGCGCTGCTCCGGCGGTCCTTGCGCGCGGGCCACAGGCGGGGCATCGTGCGACCGTGACAATTTTGGTTGCGCTCGCAGCCGCCGGCGTGGCGTGGGTGGCGACCGCCGCTGCGATCGCCAGGGTGCTGCCGGGCTTTCCCCTTCGGCGCGCCAACTACCGCGGAGTTCCCGTCGCCACCGGTCTGGGAGTGGTCGTCCTGGCCGGGATGCTCACGGGGGTGGCGCTCCTTGCCGTCGTTTCCGAGATCTCGGCGCGGGCGTCACAGCCGGGCGTGTGGATCATTCCACTTGCCGCTGCGGCGGGCTTCGCGGCGCTGGGACTGCTGGACGACATCGTCGGCTCTTTGGCGCACGGGCCGGAGCACGGGTTTGCCGGGCACGCGTCGGCGCTGGCCCGCGGCCGGCTGACCAGCGGCGGACTCAAGCTGCTGGCGGGAGGGGCTTTGGGGTTCGTCTTGGCCGTGCCGGCCACCGACGGCTTCGCCTTCGCCCTGGTGGGCGGCGCAACGATCGCTCTATCGGCCAACGTTCTGAACTCGTTCGATCTTCGTCCGGGCCGCGCCGGCAAAGCGTTCCTGGCCGGCGCCGTGCCGCTGGCCGTGGTAGCCGGATCGCTGCGCGGCACCGTCTGTTCCGCGATCGGAGCCGTTCTGGGTTTCATGCGCTTTGATCTTCGCGAACGGGCGATGGGAGGGGACGCCGGCGCCAACGCTTTCGGCGCGTTCCTTGGCTCCTGCGCCGTCTTGCTTGCATCGCGCACGACGCTTCTGATCGTTGCGGGTGTCGTAGCGACGCTTCAGATTCTGGCTGAGGGACCGACGCTTTCGAAGGTGATCGCCGCCGTCCCACCGTTGCGCGTTGCCGACGCTTGGGGGCGGGTCCCCGAGATTTCCCAGCCTCAGACGCGGTCGAACGACGCAAGCGTTGCGACCATGTAGCCGGCACGAACTCCCGAGCGCTGCGTTCCTGGTGGGGCAGAGGCGCAGATGCTAAGATGACATCCCGAGAGCCTGAGAGACGTTCACGGCGAACGGCTCACCGAGCGGCGGCTCTCGGGAGA
>JBKKBA010000075.1:0-3216 GCA_046714275.1 Actinomycetota bacterium | reverse complement strand
CATGTGCGCCTCGTCCACGATGTAGACCTTCTTGCGCGACACGGCCGGAGCCAGAAGCACGTTCTCGCGAAGCTCACGAACGTCGTCCACGCCGCCATGAGACGCCGCGTCGATCTCGATGACGTCCAGCGACGATCCTTCGGTGATGGCGCGGCAGGCTTCACACTTGTTGCACGGCTCGGGCGTTGGGCCCTTGTCGCAGTTGAGCGCCTTGGCCAGGATGCGGGCGGTGGACGTCTTGCCGGTTCCCCGCGGTCCGCTGAACAGGTAGGCGTGCGCGATGCGGCCTTCGCGGATCTGGCCCTGCAACGTCTGCTCGACGTGCTCCTGGCCGACAACCTCACCGAAGGTCTGGGAACGCCAGCGGCGGTACAACGCGACGTGGCTCAGAGCGTCTCCGATCGAATCGAGGGAGCGCCATTCTAATGCCCGGCGGCGACGCCGCCTCGGGTCGCCTGCGTCAGCCGGTCGAGTAGGCCGGCGCGGAGTGCGTCTTGGCCGGGGGCTCGGCTACCGGAAGGGTCATGGTCACGACCGATCCTCCGCCGTTCCGCGGCTGCAGAATGATGCGACCCCCGTGCATCTGGGCAACCTTGCGGGCCAGCGCCAGTCCCAATCCCAGGCCGCCGAAGGAGCGGGTAGCCGAACCGTCGGCCTGGCGGAACTCATCCATCACGCTTGCCCCTGCCGCGGCATCGATCCCGATACCCGAGTCGGACACGACGATCTCAACGACGGATCCGCCTCCCTCGTCGCTCGAACTGGCCGAGGCACGCACGTCAACGTTGACCATGCCCCCATCGGGCGAGAACTTGATGGCGTTGTCAACCAACTGGTCCACGGCCATACCGACCAGGCGCGCGTCGAAGGGCATCCGGCCGGCGCGGCCCGCGACCCGCACAACGACGCCACGCTCGGGGCTACGAGAGGCGCGATCTTGAGCGGCGGCTGCGACGACCTGAGCCGGATCCGCAAGCTCCGGCTTGATCTGCAAGCGACCGTCGCTGAGCGTGGCGTAGGAGACCAGCAGATCCACCGTGTGCTCCAACTGCTCGGCTGCGTTGATCATCTGGCGCGCGATGTGCGCGGTCTGGTCCTGCGTCAGGCGCTGCTGGAGCAGAAGCGCGGGATAGGCAATCAGCGGAGTGAGCGGCGTACGCAGCTCGTGCGCCACGTTGGACAGCAGGTCTTGCTTGAGCGACTGCCACTGGCCTTCGGCAGCCTGGGCTTTCAGGACGGCGCGCATCCGGCGACGCCGGCCGGCCAGGACCAACAGCAGTGGGCCGATGGAGGCAGCCACCAAAAGCACGTCCTGCAGGGAGAGTGCGCTGGAGGCGCCGCGCCCGCTTGCGGCGGCGGCCGTGGTGCCCGGGGCTGCCATCGGCGACGAAGTTGACGGGACCGGCTCTCCGGCCGCCGGTGAAGCCGGGGCGACCTGCGGTCTTGAGGTCTGAACCGGCTGCGCGCGCGGGCCAGAAAAAACGGGTGCGGCCTTCGGGCCGGTGGCGGGCCGAATCGACGGTGAAGCACTAGGTCCGGAAGAGGGCTGCGTGACCGGCGGCTCTTCAACGGTGGCTTGCGGGCAACTTGCAAGCAGCGGCGACACCAAGGCCCGAACCGTGCAGACGACATTGACAGGGCCGGCGGCGCCTGCCGGAGCGGTGCCCAGCGCGATGGCGGTGAAAGCCCACGCTGCGGCCGCGCGCACCATCCAGTTGCGCCGAGCACGGCTGCGCCGGTCACGGTTTCGCCGACCACGGCTGCGCCGGTCACGGTTTCGCCCCAACGTCCTCATGACCCCATAGTCGTCCGGTCTATGCCGATAGTCGATGGCAAAACGGGGCCAAATACCGGTAGGCATCTCTGACTAGTCCCGTCGGAGATTTGGGCGGTTCCGGGTGGGACGCGAACGTTCCGGCCGATCTGGCCGTTCTGGCCCGGACGGAGTGGATCGGTCATGCTTTGCGGCATGTGGTGGAGCGAGTTCACGAGGCCATGGCCGGCGCGCTGATCGCGTTGGGAGTCGTCCTGGGGGTCGTCACTCTGGCGCTGATGAAGGCGCTGAGCGACGGGCTTGGGGGCTCGCTTCGCTTGGAGGAGATCCTTGCGGTGGCGCTTCCCGGCACGGCGTCCGCGCTTGCTTTGGGCTTCGGGATCGCCGCGGCGCGCAGGCGCCGCTAGCGTCGCGACACGGGGAAAGGAAAGTGGTGGTCGTGCACCCGCCGTTGACATCGCCGCCAGAAGCGAACCCCGTGCGCGGTGCTCCAGCCCGGCTACCCCGCAACACCCGCCAGTGACTGCTTAGCGCTGCTTCCTTCCGGATCTGACGCGGTTCACAGGCTGACGTCGCGCGGGACCTGACCTTCATCACACTCGCTGCGGTACTACTTCCGGTGACGGGCCGCGGGCGGGAATTCAGCCCCGCTAAAGCGGATTGCGGATACAGGGCACCGCTGGCTCCCCGCCTAGCACGACCACCGCCGGACAGTCTACCGCCCTGCGCGCGCCAACAAAATCCGCGATTCAGATCGCACTCTTGCAAGCTGGGGAACCTACCTCGACCACCAACCGGGGGTTCGCCTCGACGAGTCTGCGCTCCCGTCGAAGCGTTTGGCGGAGGAGGTGGGATTTGAACCCACGGGACCCTTGCGGGCCCACACGCTTTCCAGGCGTGCCGGTTCGGCCGCTCTCGCACTCCTCCCAGGTCAGAGATTGTACGGATGCCGGACCCACGCGGCGAAAGCGATCGGGCGGCAGGGCGGAAACAACGCAACCCTCATCGGGCGCCGGTGGTGGGGCTGCACGCGATACAGGTTGCCCTGGCGGACCTAATCGACCAGCTTTCGAACCCGCGCCCGGAATTGCAGCGGCTGCTCGAGCGACTGCAGGCTAATCGTCAAAGGGATTGAGAACGTCCACGCCCGGTGCGGCGATATGCGACACGTTTCGGGTTACCACGGTGAGTCCATGCTCGAGCGCGGTTGCCGCGAGCAGTCCGTCGATCGGGGGCAGGGGCTGGTCGAGCCCGATGCGGCCCCAGCGTTCGCAAATGGCAAGAGTGATCGGAAGGACTCGGTCCGCGAAATCGCGTTCCAACCTCCGAAGCCACCCATCGAGTGAGCGCGCGGTCACAGCGTCCTTGCGCCGCAGTCGCTCTACTCCATGTCGCAGCTCACCCATGACCAGGACGCTCAAGAACAGGTCGTCCGCTTCACA
>JBKKBA010000074.1:0-4732 GCA_046714275.1 Actinomycetota bacterium | reverse complement strand
CTGCTGCGCGCGTACGGCCGCGTAGTCGAGCGTTTGGGCGGCGCGTACCTGACCACCGCCGACGTCGGCACCAACGCCGGCGACATGGCCGTCATCGCACAGACAACTCGGTTCGTCACCGGCACGCCGACGGGCGCCGGCGACCCATCGCCGAACACAGCCTACGGCGTGTGGTGCGGCATGCGCGCGGTCGCCCAACGCTTGTACGGCGCCCCGTCGCTCGCCGGGCGACACGTCGTCGTCCAGGGCGTCGGCAAGGTGGGGGCCGGGCTGGCACGACACTTGGCGGAAGAAGGAGCGCGTCTGACGCTGGCCGACATCGATGCGGCCGCCGCCGAGGCGCTGGCCAAAGAGTTGAACGCCGCGACGGTGCCGGCCACAGAGGCTCTGTCCACGCCGTGCGATGTGCTGGCGCCCTGCGCGCTGGGGCCGGTCGTCACCGACGCTACCATTGCTGACTTCGTTTGCGCGGCGATCGCCGGCGCGGCGAACAACCAGTTGGAGCGGCCGGATCACGGGCAGGCGTTGAGCGACCGGGGCATCCTGTACGCCCCCGACTACGTCATCAACGCCGGAGGGGTGATCAACGTGGCCGGGGAGGTCATGGGTTTCGGCCACGACGAGGCTCGCCGGCGCGCCGAGGGCATCCCCGCGACGCTGGAGACGGTCTTCAACCGGGCAGTCCACCGGGGGACGACCCCCTCGGAAGAAGCCGACCGGCTGGCCCAGGAGCGGATCGGCTCGGCATCGCGTACGTTTGGCGGTCCGGGCGGCTCGCGATAGGTTTCCCCCCGGCCATCGGCCGCAGACCAGCGAACCGCAGGCCAACGAACCCCAGACGAAAATCGAACCACCGGCCATCACGAACGAACGGAGGATCTCGAGTTGGCTCCGACCACCAAGCCCACATCCGACCTGGAAAAGAAGGCTCGTCACGTCTTGCGCGCGGCGGCGATCAAAGAGCTGCCGATCGAGCTGGAGCGCGTGCTGGCCTACCTACGTCTTCATCACGAACGCCCCTGGCACCTGTCCACCGACGTCTGGGACGCTTTGACGCGAACCGATCGTGGCCGGACCCGGTTCAAGGGACAGGCCATGCGAGCGACGGCCCGGGAGCGCTGGCGCCTGGCGCACGAGATCGGTCACCACGTGCTGCACGGCGCGGAGCCGATCAAGCGGACCGGCCAGTGGGAGAAGAACGAGCTGGAGCTGGAAGCCGACCTGTTCGCCGCGGAGCTGCTGATGCCGCCCACCATGGTTGCCAAGGCCGTCAAAGAGGCCGAGCGGACCCATCACCTGGATATCGAGGAGCTGGCACGGGCCTTCAAGGTGGGGCGGCACGAGATGGAAAAGCGCCTCCGCCAGTTGGGCCTGCTGACCAGGGAAGTCTTGGGGCGGATGTGACGATGCCGGATTCGCCCCTTTGACGGAGCGAGCAACCGGCTGCGACCATACAGGGGTGCCACGGGACGGCGACCCCGCCCGTGACCCGACTCCAAAACTGCATCGATCCTGCTTGGCGACCCCGCGCAGGCCGCTGCACCTCCATCCGGACGGTCTGGATGGGTGGCGGACCTGACGGCGTACCCGGCCGGTGAGGGAGGAAAAGACATGAGAGGCGTGGTCGATCCCGCGTCGATCCCAACCGAGTCCGTTCAAGTGCTCCGTCCCGACGGAACACTGGTGCCGGACCACGGCTATGAGCTGGATCTGAAAGAGGAAGACCTCCGCGAGATGTATCGCGCGATGGTGCTGGCGCGCCGCGCCGACCAGGAGTCCACCAACCTCCAGCGCCAGGGCGAGCTGGGCGTCTATACACCGTGCCTGGGCCAGGAGGGCGCGCAGGTGGGCGCCGGCTATGCGCTGGAGCCGGGTGACTGGGTTTTCCCGTCCTACCGCGAGTTGGCCATCGCCATGATGCGCAAGATCGACCCCGCGACGATCCTTCACATGTTCCGCGGAACCTGGCACGGCGGGCTGTGGGACCCGAAGGATCACCGGTACCTGTTCCTGGCGGTCCCGATCGCCACGCAGATGCTCCACGCCGTGGGATTTGCCTACGCCGCCAAGATCAACGGGCAAAACCTGGTGACGCTTGCCTGCTGCGGCGACGGAGCCACCAGCGAAGGCGACTTCCACGAAGCGTGCAACTTCGCCGGGGTATGGAAGACCCCGACGGTGCTGTTCGTTCAGAACAACCAGTGGGCCATCAGCGTGCCGCTCACCAAGCAGACCGCGGCGCCCACCATCGCGGCGAAGGCGCTGGGCTACGGCTTCCCCGGTGTGCGCGTGGACGGCAACGATGTCCTGGCTTGCTACGCGGTCACAAAGGAAGCGGTGCGCCGGGCCCGAAATGGCGACGGCCCAACCTTGATCGAAGCGGTTACCTATCGCATGGGGCCGCACTCAACGGCCGACGACCCTTCGCGCTACCGCACCAAAGAAGAAGAGGCCGAGTGGCGAGCGCGCGATCCCATCGCTCGATTCACAACCTATGCGGAAGCGGAAGGCGCGCTCACCGACGAATTCAAGACCCAGGTCGAGGAAGAGGGCCGGGAGATCGCCGCGCACGTCCGGCGCGAGATCGTCGGCGCGAAGCCGGGTCCGGCAACGGAGCTATTCGAGCATGTCTACTCGGACATGCCGCAGAACCTTGCCCAGCAGTATGAGGAGTTCAAGCGGATCCAGCGCGAGCGGGAGGGCTGAGCCGATGGCATCGATCACGCTGGCGCAGGGGTTGAACGAAGCACTCCGCGATTCGCTGCGCGACGACAAAACCGTCATCGTGATGGGTGAAGATGTCGGCCAGAACGGCGGAGTCTTTCGCATCACCGACAAGCTTCAAGCGGAGTTCGGTGAAGAGCGCGTGCTGGATACGCCTCTGGCCGAGTCGGGCATCATCGGCACCGCGATCGGCATGGCGATGTACGGGCTGAAACCGGTCTGCGAAATGCAGTTCGACGGCTTTACCTATCCCGCGTTCGAGCAACTGGTTTCGCACCTGGCAAAGTTCGGCTCGCGATCCAAGGGCAACATGCGGCTGGGTGTCGTCGTCCGGATCCCCTACGGCGGAGGAATCGGCGCCGTTGAGCATCATTCCGAGTCGCCCGAGGCGTACTTTGTGCACACCGCCGGGTTGAAGGTCGTCTGTCCTTCCACGCCCGCCGACGCATACTCGCTTCTCATCGAATCAATACAGTCGCCCGACCCCGTGATTTTCTTCGAGCCAAAGAGGCGCTACTGGACCAAGGAAGACGTGGACCTTCCGGCACGAACCGAGCCCATGGGCAAGGCGGTGGTGCGACGCGAGGGGAGCGACGTCACGCTGGTGTCGTACGGTCCAATGATGCGCGTTGCGCTGGACGCGGCGGAAGAGGCCGCTGCCGACGGTGTCACCGTGGAAGTAATCGACCTGCGCACGTTGTCGCCTCTGGACATCGAAACGGTGGTTGCGTCGGTGCGCAAGACCGGCCGGGCCGTGATCGCGCACGAGGCCAGCATCACGTGTGGGGTCGGCGCCGAACTGGCCGCTCGCATCGCCGAGGCCGACTTCAGCTCACTGGAAGCGCCCGTGCTGCGCGTCGGAGGCTGGGACATCCCCTACCCTCCCGCGAAGCTGGAGGAAGAGCATCTTCCCGATGTTGACCGCGTCCTGGATGCGATCGACCGCGTGCTGAACTACTGATCGAAGGAAGCCGGGCTTCGCGGGTGCGCGGGCTGATATCGTTCGGATCTGAGGCTTGCCGAGTGCCCGTCGGCGGCCCGATGCAATCCGGCCACTCAAAAGCGGCAAGGAAAGGAATCGTGCGATGGCGGCGACCCGAGAGTTCAAGCTGCCCGACCTTGGCGAGGGCCTGACCGAAGCCGAGATCGTCAACTGGCTGGTCAAGGAAGGCGAAGAGGTCGCCTTGAACCAGCCTCTGGTCGAGGTGGAGACCGAAAAGGCTCTGGTCGAAATCCCGTCGCCGTTCGCCGGCGTGATCAGCAAGCTGCACAGCGAGATCGGCAGCAAGGTTGAGGTCGGGTCGGTGATCGTCACCTTCGAAACCAGCGAAGACGCGCCACAGACCGGACGCCGGGAGGTCTTGGTCGGCTACGGCCCCGAAGACGAGGGAGCCGGCAGCAAGCGCCGCCGCCGCAAGATCGGCAGACGCGGCGACTCTCCAGAAGAAACCAACGGAGACGAAGCGGCTGCTCAGCCGGAAGAAGAGGCTTCTGCAGCCAAGACCCCCGCTGCAGCGACTCCCGCTGAGAACCCTGCGCCGGCATCGCAACGCCCGGTGGCCGCAAAGACCACGGCGTCTTCGGGCTCTGTGCGTGCGCTGGCGACCCCGCCGGTCCGCAAGCTCGCCAAAGAGATGGGGGTTTCGATCGACACGCTGGCCGGCTCGGGGCCGGAGGGTCGCGTCACGCGCGAAGACGTCATGGCCGCCGCTCAGGACGGAGCCCAAGCGCCAGCGGGCGAGCAAGCCGCGCATCCCGCGGCCGTGGCTGCCGTCGCCGTCGCGACGAAGCCGTCGGGCGACGAGGAAAGGATCCCGGTTCGGGCGATCCGGAGGTCGATCGCAGAGAAGATGGTTCGCTCGTACACAGAGATTCCCCACGTCACCGAATGGCTCCAGGTCGACGCCACCGAGCTAATGCGGCTGCGCAAAGACCTGAGCGCCGCGCCCGAGGCGGATGGCGGCAAGATCTCGCCCCTGCCGGTCATCGTGAAAGCGCTGGTGGCCGC
>JBKKBA010000073.1:0-3567 GCA_046714275.1 Actinomycetota bacterium | reverse complement strand
CCGCCGACCGGCGATTCGGCGGAAAAGAAGACGCGCGAGAAGAGGGCCCGCAAGAAGCGCAACCCCCGCAAGCGGCGCGTCTCTTAGGGCACCGGTGCTTGGCGGATTACCACCGCGCGTTCCCCCTCGAACTTGCGCTCGACGTATACGTTGAGCGCGAAGTCGGCCTCGGCTTCCGCGGTCAATTCTACTTCGAAGGGCACGACATGAACCCGCGCAAGCGGCCAGTCGGGATCAGCAGGAGGAATCTCGAGCACCTTGTTGTGAACCGCTCGCTCATCACCGGTCTCTAGCTCCTCCGCTTTGATCTCAACTTCGAAGAGCCCGCCCTCGTCTCCTTCGAATGCAACCTCGAGGTAGCCACCGAATCGAATTGTGGTCGGGAAAGAGGGCACGATGAAGCACCCATCGGTCACCGCGCCCAGCATTACGATCTTCTTGAGTTCCTGCACATCTGGCGGATCTTCGATCAAAATAAAGTCGATATACATGCAGCCTCGCTTAATCTCAAACGATGCCTCATTGTACGACTCATCGGAACCGTGATCCCTCGAAGAACCCGGCTGCTTCACTTTCGCTAGCCCTGCGAAGGTCGCCGCAGCAGTGAGTCCGCCGGGCTGAAACGCTCGTGTTGGCGGTGCACATCGACAGATGCGGCCTCGACATAACTGCGAACCATCACCAGTCCCGATCGATCGTGCCATGACGGTTGTCCGTGGCCATGGCAATGTCTCCGCCTGTGGCCACGTGAAAGTCCCCACCTCTCCGTGACGTAGTTCCGTGATGTCGCCCCCTCGGGCGGTGATGGTGACGGTGTCAGCCAGTCACCGACCGCCTGAGGGGGACGACGCGTGAAGTCACCGGAGGAGTCTATGAACATTGTTGATGCCTATCGCGAGACGGGTTCGTATCGCGCTGCGGGTGCGCTGTGCGGCGTGGATCCCAAGACGGTCAAGCGCGTGGTGGAGCGCGCGGCGTTGAATCGCTTCGAGCGTCTCCCGGCACGGGCGCGGGCGCGGAACACTGATGGGCTCGCCGTGTTGATCGCGGAGCGGGTGGAGAAGACGGAGGGGCGGATCTCGGCGAAGCGTCTGCTGCCGTCGGCGCGCGCTGAGGGGTATGGGGGGTCGGCGCGGAACTTCCGGCGTGCGGTCGCGCGGGCGAAGCAGCAGTGGCGGCGTCGGCGGCGTCAGTTCCGCCCGTGGGTGCCCAAGCCCGGCGAGCATCTGCTTATCGATTGGGGCAAGGAGGACGGCCTGTTGGTCTTCTGCGCGGTGGTGGCCTGGAGCCGCTGGCGGTTCGTACGCTTCGCGTCTGACGAGCGGCGTTCGACGACGCTGCGCATGCTCGCAGAGTGTTTCGAGTTGATCGGCGGCGTACCGCAGGTCGTGTTGTCGGATCGAATGGGCTGCCTGCGGCAGACCACGATCGCGGGACTGGTCGTTCCCCATCCGGACTATGTTCGCTTCGCGGCGCACTACGGATTCCGGCCCGACTTCTGCGAAGCGGCCGACCCGCAGTCCAAGGGGCAGGTCGAGCGGCTGGTGGGCTACGCCAAGCGCGATCTGATGGTCGGCCTGGGACCGTTTTCGGATCCGGCGGCGGCGAACGAGATGGCGCCTGCCTGGTGTGGGGAGGTCAACGGCCGCGTTCACTCCGAGACATGCAAGATTCCAGCTGAACAGCTGCGGATCGAACGAGGCGTCCTGCGTCCGCTTCCCGGGCTCCGCGCCACGATCGAAGCGGGCGTTGTGCGCAAGGTCGATCGGCTGGCCACGATCCGCTTCGGTTCGGCGCGCTATTCGGTGCCGGCGCGGCTAATCGGCACGCAGGTGCGCGTCGCGGCGGAGGGGCGCGAGATCGTCATCGTCGCCGCATCCGATGAGATCGCCCGTCACCCGCTCGTCGCCCCCGGCGAGGTTGCGATCAACGATGCCCATTACGGCGGCACACGCAGCGCTCCGGTTCGCGCGATCCGGCCGCGTTCGGCGGCCGAGAAAGCGTTCCTCGAGCTCGGGGCCGCCGCCGAGGATTTCCTGCGTGCCGCTGCGGCGGCGGGCACGTCGCGGCTGGCGGCCGAGATCGCCGGGATCAACGATCTGGCGGCCGCGTGGGAGCGCGACAAGCTCGTCGCAGCGCTCGAGCGGGCAACGACGTATCGCCGCTTCGGCGCCGCCGATGTGTCCTCGATCCTGCAAGCCGGCGCCGGCGTCGCCACGCCGAGGGGGCCCGGCGAACCGTTGTCGATCGGGATGCCACCGGTCCCGGTCCGTGCGCTCTCCGACTATGCACCCGAGGTACTGTCGTGACCGCTGTCGCCTCGCCGCTCGCCGCGGACCTCGAAGCCGGCCTGAAGCGCTTGAAGCTTCGTCGCGTCCGCCAGATGGCCGCCGAAACCCTGCAGGCAGCCAAGACGCAGCGTTGGGCGCCCGAGGAGCTGCTCCGAACCTTCGTCGAAGCCGAGATTGCCGCACGCGACGAAGCCAACGCACGCAACCGGCTCCGAGCCGCCGCGTTCCCCGTCGACAAGACGCTCGACGAATTCGCGCTCTCCCACTCGTCGATCCCCAAAGCTACCTACGACTACCTCAGCTCGCTCGAATGGATCCGCGCCCAGGAGAACGTCTGCCTGGTCGGCCCGGCCGGGACCGGCAAGAGCCATCTGCTCGTCGCCTTAGGCCACGCCGCCGTCGAAGCCGGCTACCGCGTCCGCTACCAGACCGCCGCCGACCTCATCGAGGGGCTCTACCGCGGACTCGCCGACAACACCGTCGGCAAAGTCATCGCCAGCCTGCTCCGCAACGATCTCATCCTGGTCGATGAGATCGGGTTCGCGCCGCTCGACGACACCGGCACGCAACTCCTCTTCCGATTCATCGCAGCCGCCTACGAACGACGCAGCCTCGGTATCGCCAGCCACTGGCCCTTCGACCACTGGGGACGCTTCCTCCCCGAGGAAACCACCGCCGTCTCTATGCTCGACCGGCTGCTCCACCACGCCACCGTCGTCGTCACCGAAGGAGAGTCCTACCGCATGAAAGAAGCCCGCTCACGAGGAGGAGTCAAACGAAAAGCAGGATGAGAAGTGAGGACTTTCAACTGGCCACCAGCGAGGACATTCGCTTGGCCATTGACACGTTGTGTCGTTCCTCAGCAGCATGACGCGATGCATACGACCACGCTGACTTGTGGATCATCAAAATGTCGGGCCAGGTCAGGCCGCTCGGAGGGTTCTCCCTACGTCTTGAATCGGTTCGCAGGCTGGCGAAACGACGAGCTTCTCCGAAATACTCATCGATCCATCGGCCAAATGTCGCTAGCGCAATCCATCGCCGCAATGCCCGGCCCCCAGTCCTTCGCGGTTTCAGTCTGCACTCGCAAGCATAGCCACCCGGTTCACGGGTTCGCAGCGTCAGCCAAGTGTCAGCCAACACTGGGATATCGACCCGTCGTCATGCGTCGTCTGCTGTCTTTGCAGACTGTTGTGAACGTGCAGGTCAGCGGCCGGAATCGTCGTCTAGAGTGCCCCTCCATGCCGTGCCGTCATGAGGGCGGAAAGGAACTGTT
>JBKKBA010000072.1:0-4065 GCA_046714275.1 Actinomycetota bacterium | reverse complement strand
GCGTTGACCTTGATGTAGTGGTTCGGGAACGCCTTGCGGCAGTCCTTGACCTCGGTCATCGCGGCCGACGCGTCGGAGATGTCGAACATCGGCAGGCCCCACATCTCCCAGTACACGTTCCGTGGATGTGGATCGTCGGTGAACTCGATCGCCACGGCCCAGCCGTTGTCGATGGCGTACTGGACCTGCAGGCGGATCTCCTCGTCGTCCAGCGGCGGCAGGTACGAAAACGTTCCTTGAGTGAGGTGCATCCCAGCCTCCTCAGACGGGTGTCGGGGTGGGGAGAACGTCGGGGGTGTCGGTCGACGCGAAATCGAAGCTGACGTCACCCCACACATCGAGCGCGCTCCGCAGCTCAGGCGACCGCTTCGCCGCGCGATTCAGGATGTCCGGTCCCTCCCGCAGGAAATCCCGGCCTTCGTTGCGCGCTTGGATCATCGCCTCGAGCGCAACTCGGTTCGCTGTCGCGCCGGCGGCAATCCCCATCGGATGCCCGATCGTGCCTCCGCCGAACTGCAGCACGACGTCTTCGCCCAGGTAGTGCAGCAACTGGTGCATCTGCCCGGCGTGGATGCCGCCGGACGCGACGGGCATCACGCCCGGCATGGACGCCCAGGACTGGTCGAAGTACAGCCCGCGTGTGAGGTCGGCCTTGATGTCGTCGTCCCGTAGGGTCGTGTAGTACCCGCTGATGATGCTGGGATCGCCTTCGAGCTTTCCGACGACGGTGCCGGAATGGAGATGGTCGACGCCCAGCATGCGGCACCACTTGGCGAGGACGCGGAAGTTGACTCCGTGGTTCTTCTGCCTCGCGTAGGTTGCGTATCCGGCCCGGTGCAGGTGGAGGATCATGCCGTTGTTCCGCGCCCACTTGGACATCGACTGCATCGCGGTGAACCCGACGGTGAGGTCCATCATGATGATGACGCTGCCCAGCTCCTTCGCGAATTCGGCGCGTTCGTACATATCTTCCATCGTCGCCGCGGTCACGTTCAGGTAGTGGCCTTTGATCTCGCCGGTCTGTTCCATTGCCCGGTTGACCGCCTCCATCACGAAGAGCCAGCGGTCGCGCCAGCGCATGAACGGCTGGCTGTTGATGTTCTCGTCGTCCTTCGTGAAATCGAGGCCGCCGCGCAACGCTTCGTAGACGACGCGACCGTAGTTCCGCGCCGACAGGCCCAGCTTGGGCTTGACCGTGGCGCCCAGGAGCGGCCGCCCGTACTTGTTGAGATGCTCGCGTTCCATGACGATTCCGTGTGGCGGGCCCTGGAACGTCTTGATGTAGTGCGTCGGGATCCGGAGATCCTCCAGGCGGAGCGCGCGAAGCGCCTTGAAGCCGAAGACGTTGCCGATGATCGAGGACGTCATGTTCGCGATCGAGCCTTCCTCGAAGAGGTCGAGGCCGTACGCGATGTAGGCGATGTACTGATCCTCGGCGCCGGGGACTGGATCGACCCGGTAGCACTTCGCCTGATAGTCGTCGAACGTCGTGAGGCGGTCGGTCCACACCACCGTCCACGTGGCCGTCGAGGATTCCCCCGCCACCGCCGCGCCGGCCTCCTCCGGTGGGACGCCGGGCTGCGGCGTCACGCGGAATGCCGCCAGCACATCCGAGTCTTTCGGCTCGTACTCCGGCATCCAGTAGCCCATCCGGGCGTAGGAGATCACGCCTGCGGACCACCGGCTCTCGCCGTTCCCCGATGCGTTGCTCCCGGCCATGACGCCTCCTCGCGCGCGCGCTTGTCGAAGACGGCCCGTCCCTCGCGGGACGTCCCCCCTCTTCGTACCCGATGGTCAACTCAAGGTCTATGACATTTTCTGGTGTACCAGATAAGTTTTTCTCTAACCCACGGAAACGGCGCCGCCGCGGCGCGCGAGTGCGTGGCCGCTATCGCATGCCGGCCGCGTCGTTCTGGGGGACGTGGCTTTGCCGCAGGTCCTGGAAGTGGCGGCTCTTCAGGATGTCCTCGGCCTCGATGGTCATGAGATCTCTCTTGGTCAGCGCGCGTCCGCGCTCCGCGGCGCGGTACAGGCGCACGGCCTGGCGCATCCGTGCGCGGTCGAGCGCATTGCGGACGCTGCGTCCGTTGGCGAAACGCGGCTCGCGCATCCGCCGGACGAGATACTCGCGGAATGCCGCGTCGCCCTCGGGCGAGAACCGGTACCGCCTCTGGTCGAGAACGCCGTCCGCGATCGCCATCAACTGATCCAGCGGGTAGTCCGGGAAGTCGAGGTGGTGCGCGATGCGTGAGCTGAGCCCGGGCACGTCGGAGAAGAACGCGTTCATCTTGTGGGCGTACCCGGCCATCACGACAACGAGGTCCTCGCGGCTGTTCTCCATGACCTGCAGGAGGAGCTCGACCGCCTCGAGACCGTAATCTCGCTCGTTGTCCGCTCGGTACAGCGTGTAGGCCTCGTCGATGAACAGGACGCCGCCCATGGCACGTTTGATCACTTCTCGGGTCTTGGGCGCGGTATGGCCGACGTACTGGCCGACGAGCTCGTCGCGAGTCACCGCCACGAGGTGGCCGCGCCGCACGTATCCGAGGGCGTGCAAGATCGTGCCGATCCGCATCGCCACGGTCGTCTTCCCGGTGCCGGGATTGCCCGTGAAGCACATGTGCAGCGTCGGCGGCTCCGCCTCGAGCGCCAGAGATCGGCGAAGGCGGTCGACGACCAGAAGCGCCGCGATCTCGCGAACGCGGCCCTTGACCTCGTCGAGCGCGACGAGCTCGCGCTCGAAGTCGTTGAGGGCTCCGAACACCGCCTCGACGTTTTCGAGACGGTCGAGCGCCACCTCGGCGTCGTCGGGGAACTCCGTCCTCACGCCGTCCTCGAGCGGCGGCCCGGCCGGCTCGAGGAAGTCGGCCGCCGTCGCCGGACGTGCCGTCCCGGGACCGAGCGGTGGCATCCGGACTTGCTCGGGCATGCGTGCCTCCGAATCCTCGTCGTCGACCGAGCGTACCGAATGAAGTGCCTAATCGACTATTACATAGTTTCTTGGATCTATTAGACAATCGGCGAAGTATGAAAGGCTTCGACGGCGTTCGAAGGAGCCCTTTTCCGTCCGTCAGCGTGCCGCCGCGAGCGGCGCGGGCGCGCGGACCGGACCGGCCACGATTCGCTCGTCGCGCAGCCGGCCGATCTCGGCGTCCCCCAGGCCGAGCACGTCGGCGAGAACCTCGTCGGTGTGCTCGCCGAGGATCGGGGCGCGCATCGGGGGAGTCCGCTCCACCGCGGCGAAGCTCAGCGGCGACGCCGGCATGCGGTACGTCCCGATCCCGGGTTGCTCGACCTCGGCCCACATCGGATTCGAGCGTGGATCCACCCGCGGGTCGCACTCCACGAGCTCGCGGAACGTCCGGTACGGTCCCCAACACACGCCGTGAGCCTCGAACACCGCAGCGATCTCATCGAGCGTGCGCGACGTCGTCCACGGCTTGAGAATCGCCGCGATGACTTCGCGAGCCTCGAAGCGGGCTCCCTCATGGTCCAGGTTGAGCCCGAGCAGCTCGCCGACCATCGCGAAGGCATCGTGGAGCCCCGTCGCGTCGCGCAGCGCGTCCCACTGCTTCTTCGTGAGCGCCACGATCATCACGCGGCGGTCGTCCTTCGTCAGGAAGTCGCGTCCGAACGCGCCGTAGAGGTAGTTGCCGTACTTCGGTCGCTCGTGGCCGTTGATCTCCACCTCGGCGATCTTTCCGAGATGCCCCGCCATCGCAAACGCGACATCGGACAGGGCGAGGGTCACGAGCTGCCCACGACCCGTGCGTGTGCGGTGCCGCTCGGCTGCGAGCAGCCCGGTGGTCGCCATCACCCCCGTCATCGCGTCCCACGCGGGCAAGAGGTGGTTGAACGGCACGGAGAGGTTCGTCGGACCGGTCGCCCACGGGAACCCCGTCGCCGGATTCACGGTGTAGTCCACGGCCGACGAGCCGTCGTGGTTTCCCACGATGTTCACCATGACGAGGTCCGAGCGCCGTTCGGCGAGTCGCTCGTAGGAGAGCCATCCATCGGCGGGGAAGTTCGTCAGAAACAGGCCCGACGCCGCGATCAGCTCGGCGA
>JBKKBA010000071.1:0-6614 GCA_046714275.1 Actinomycetota bacterium | reverse complement strand
CGGCGAAGGCAAGGGCGAAAGCAAGGACCGCGGGAGGGGCCGCCGGAACTTCGCGGTTCTGAAAGGTCCGAATTGTTTAGGTTGCCAAGCTCGCCTGTCGGTCCAGTGTCGGTTCGTATTCCCTGGTCACTCCGGGTTTCACCCTCTTTCAACCCATGAAATGAGGCAAATTCTCCACTAAAGCGTCGAGCCGCACCCACAGGGTGTTTATCGGGCAGGAGGTACAGGCCATCCGGTCGAACCATCCGCGACACAGGGCAAAAGACCGTTCTGCTCGTTTCACGGCAGCGGTTCAGGCAACACCACATAGGCGTTCTGAAAAGGCTCGGAGCGCCAGGAAAGGGAGGGATCCAAAATGCAGTCTCGCTTCGCATCAGTGAAGCGTCCGATCCTGGCGCTTGCGGCACTTGCGACGTTGATCGTCGCAACCGGCCTCACGCCTGCTCGGGCGGTCTCACACAACAACCTGTCGGCCCCCGGGACGACGGGCAAGATCCGCGTGCGTCCGCAGTTCCAGGACCGTACGGGCGCCACCAAGCTCCAGGCGGGGGACCCGAAGGACGCGTCCACCAACCCGAACCGCACCGTCGGAGACGTTCCGAAGCTTCCGGGCGACCTTAACCCGTCGCCTTGCACGCCGGCTCCGGCCGACTGCCTGCGTCTTGCAGGCAACAACGACGCCGCGGTGAACGCTTCCGCAGCGGACGGTCACACGCACTACCACGTGGGGGACACGACACTGATCGTCAACGAGGTTGCCGGGTTCCGTGCGGGTGACACGATCCAGATCGGATCGCCCCACTGCAACTACGTGTCGCTCGGCCTTACGTGCAAGAAGTTCATCCCCGGCTTCGGCCTGGTCAACGAGCAGCCCACGGGTGAGGTCGCAACCGTTGTCGGCGGTCACGTCGGCATCGACGACCACGGCGTCGGCGTTCTTGAGCTGGCCTCCGGTCTGACCCTTGAGCACATTGAGGGCAGCCAGATCGTCAAGCTGGCGACGGGTTACCAGGGACAGCAGTTCCGCGTGGACATCCCGCAGGTGGACCTGCTGAACTGTGATCTGCTGTTCTCGACCTGCAACACGAACAGCGTCGAGGTTCGCGCGTGGTTCCTGCCTCCGCAGGGCTCGCACGACCCGGCCTTCGCGCGTCGTCCGCTGTTCCTGAACCGTGACGGCAAGTCGTTCTCGGCTCTGGTCCCCGCGGCCTGCGGAATCCCGGGTGGCTGTGGCGCCGGCTTCTTCTCCTTCTACATTCCGAAGGAGATCACCGGCACCGGCACCATCGGCAAGACGTTCAGCGTTGACACGCCCGACACGTGGTACACGGTCATCGTGACCGCAACGGATGTCGTCACCGGTGGGCTCGTCGCCGACGGAGTGCAGCGCTTCAAGCTGAACCCGGCCGCGATCACGGAGTTGAAGGCCGTGGCGGACCCGCGCAGCGGCCGCACCGAGGCGTTCCCGATGGAGTCCATCGAGATCACCGGAGCCGTTCGCGACAACACCTCTGCCATCGGGCTTGCACGCCGCCCGGCCGAGGACATCATCGTGGACGTCAAGGTGACGCAACCATCCGGCAGCTCCAGCACCTTCCAGACGAACTCCTGCGTGGACACCGACCCCACGCCGGCCGACGTCTGCGGTGGTGGCCTGCTGGGTGAGAACCCCGACGGACACGGCAAGTTCATCATCACCTACGGTGGTCCGCAGGGCGTCTTCCTGAGCCTGGGTCTGACGACCACGGGTCCGAAGTCGCCGACCTGCAACGATGAGAGCAGCCTCTTCGGGCTCATCCCCTGCGCCGGTGCGGTCTTCACGATGATGGACACGTTCGACACGGGTACCTACGATGTTTTGGCTTCGCTGCGGGGCTACAAGCCTGCAGCTACCGCCAGCACTTCGTTCGACGTGGTGCTTCTCTAAAACAACTAGCTCCGAGCCAAAAAGAGAGGCCCCTTCGGGGGCCTCTCTTCATTTCGCCTCCTTCTCGTGACGGGATCGTCTGGATTGAGCAGGTTGAGCTACTTGCACAATTGGCTGGATGCCGCGTACGCTCGCATGGTCGGAGGTGAGCCATGGACACGCACTATCCCTTCAGCGTGGCGCGGAAGGACTTCAGCTCTCTCTACGATCGCGTTGAGGGCGGCGCAATGATCGTCGTGCAACGGCGTGGCTCCAAGCCGATCGCCGTCGTCGATGCCGCCGAGCAGGCGCGACTGCTGGCCCTCCACTTCCCGTTCACCATCCAGGTTCGGATCGGCAAGGCCAGCGCAGCAATGTGGATCGAGAACCTCCCCTTGCATGCGGAGGCCGACCATCTTGACGCTGCCACGCGAGCGCTTGCGCGCGAACTCATCGGCTACGCGGAAGACTGGTCTCGCGAGCTTCGGTTCGCTTCAAACCACAAGGACGCGTGGGGCTACGTTCGGAGGATCGAACTGGCCGGCAATGAGGAAGCCGTTGAGGCCATGCTGATCGCGGACGCGGAACTGGCCTCAGCCACCGCATCCGCGAGTTGAGGCTTCCCAGCACCCAGGACCTCCATCGATTCTGCGAAGTGGACGAGTGGGAGATCCGCAAGACGGCCCGTGGCACTCTGGCAGGTGACCACACCCGCTACAAGAAGACCTTGCCCGATGGGACCGTGCTGATCACGAAAGTCTCCCACGGTCGCAAACAGATCGGCGATCCAGATCTGTTCAAGCACATTCTGCGAACGCAACTGCATGTCACCGCCGATCAGTTCTGGGCCGCGATCGACGGCGGAACCAAGCCGCAGCGACCGGGGACCGAACCAGAGCCGCCGCCCCCAGGGAGCATTCCGCTCGCCCTGGCTCGAAATCTTCTGATGAAGGCTGGTGTCCGTCAGGCCGAACTGGCCGGCATGACCAAAGACGAGGCAGTGGCCCGCTGGCACCAGTACCTCACCACCGGCGGGTTCTGACCCGGCCGGCAGGCGCGTGGCTACTTGATCTCGAGGAGCTTTTCGCGCACGGCGTAGACCACGGCCTCCATCCGGGAGTGCAGGTGAAGCTTCTCCAGGATGTTGCGGATGTGGTTCTTCACGGTGTTCTCCGAGATGAAGAGCTGCTTGGCGATGTCCCGGTTGTTCAAGCCTTGCGCGACCAGCGTCAGGACTTCCATCTCGCGGTCGGTCAGGCGCGGCTGCGGCAAGGCGGGCTTCTCTTCGGCCTTGCGCACCATCTGCGCGAACTCGCCCAGCAGCTTCGAGGCCATCGAGGGGCTGATCAGCGACTGGCCGGCTTGCACGCTGCGAATCGCGGCGGCGACCTCGTCGATCGAGATCTCCTTCAGCAGGTAGCCGTTGGCGCCGGCCTTGATGGCGTCGTAGAGATCGGCTTCCTCGTCGGAAATTGTCAGCATCAGGATCTTGGCCGATGGGACGGCTTCCTTGATCTTGCTGGTGGCATCGATTCCGCCGCGCCGCGGCATCCGAACGTCCATGAGAACCACATCGGGGACCGACTCGACGGCCTTTTCGATCGCCTCCGAGCCGTCGCCGGCTTCGCCCACTACCGTGATATCTGGCTCCTGCTCAAGCACCATCTGCAGGCCGCGCCGGAACAAGGCATGGTCATCGACGATCAAGACGCGGATCTGGTCGTTGTCCTCGTTCTGCTCTGTCGCGTCTGCCACCTGACACCTCTTCTGGTGCGTGGCCGGGGTGGGATTCCGGTCCTGGGACCGGGCCTTCTCCGGCTACTCGGCGGGCTCCAACAGCCCGTAGCTTCCGTCCTGCCTGCGGTAGACCACGCTGACCTGCTCGGTCTCTGCATTCACGAACGGCAGGAACTCTTCGCCGGTCGTGTCGATCTGCAGAGCGGCCTCTTTCGGAGTCATCGGCTCCACGGAGAACCGGCCGACTCTGCGAACCCGCGGGCCACCCCGCGCATTCGCCTGAGATTCTACCCGATCGACCCCGCCGGCCCGGGCCTTCCCGGCTGCTCGCTTCTTCGCGGCCGGGATCCGGATGGTGGCGGGTGGGGCCGCGCCCGTTCTGCCCCGCTTGACGATCTTGCCCTTCAGCCGCTTGACCTGCGCTTCCAGCTTGTCCACCACCGCGTCGATGGCGGCCGCGGGGTCGGTGCCGGCTCCGACCGCCCGCACCACGTGGGCCTTCGTGGACAGCGTCACCTCGACGATGTGCTTTTTCGCAACCCGCGGGTTGTGCTCCTCGGAGAACTCGATCTCGATCTTGTCGATGCGGTCGAAGAAGCGCCGGACCTTTTCGATCTTGTCCACCGCCGTCTGTTTCAGCGATGCGGGGACGCGCGTGTGGCGAGCCTTCACGATCACCTGCATCCACGACCTCCTGAGGCTCTGCTGTTGGGTTCGGCTTGCCCTTATTGCTCTTGGGGTTCGGCTTTCCCTTATTGCTCTTGGGGTTCAGCTTGCCCTTATTGCTCTTGGGGTTCCGTCCGGCCGACCTGGTCTTTGACCCCACACTCGCCTGCCGGGAGCTTCGCTACGTCCGTCCCGGTGAAGCGACTCTCTTGAGCCGGGGACGGACCCACTGGCACTCCTCTCGCGATCGGCCCGGACGGGCCGGCCGCGGCAGGTCTTACTCCTAAGCGGCACCATGCTCGGCGACCACCGGTCACCTTACGTGGGTCGTTTCGCCTGCCGCTGGCATCGACTGGACCGGCGAAAGCCGATCGCAACCACGGACCCGGACGAAACCCCAAGGGCCGGATTCTACGCGCGTTGTTGTGGTCTCCGCGCGTTTTCGTTTCCCTGAGCCGGGGTTCGGGCTCCTTGAGCCTGGGTCCGGGCTCCCTGAGCCGGGGTTCGGGTTCTTTGAGCAGGGTTTCGGGTTGCGTGAGCCAGGGTTCGGGCGAAGGTTGCCACCTGGACGTACCGAGCGCCGCCGGCTTTGAGTGCGGTCGCGCATGCGTCGGCTGTTGCCCCCGTGGTGTAGACGTCGTCGATCAGCAGAATCGCACCGGGGACTGGACGCGTCGCATGAAAGGCTCCGTCCAGCGCGGCCCGGCGCTGATCGCGACCCAGCCCGGCCAGATCGGGGGTAGCGCGAATCTTGGCCAGCAACGGAATCAGTGGGAGTCCGGCCAGCGCGGCGACGGTGCCGGCCAGACGCTCGGCGGGATTGAAGCCGCGCTCGGCCAGCGCTGCGCGCGCGGAAGGGACGAACGTGATCGTGGCTCCTGCTGCGCTGTTCCCCACGGCGGCGAGGACCGCTCGAGCCAGGGCTGCGCCGGAGCGACGCTCCCCAAGGAGCTTGAAGGCGATCAGCGCATCGCGCGCCGGACCCGCGTAGCGCGCGGCTGCTCGGGCGCCGTCGAAGCGCAGCGTGCGGTCGCGGCACTCGCGACATGCCGACGCCGCGCTGCGGAGCGGCGCCCCGCAGCGATCGCACAGAGGCGGCCGCAGCCATTCGACCTCAGCTTCGCATGCGGCGCAGAGCGGGCCCCGCGATGCGACTGCACACGATGCGCAGGCTCGCGGGAGCAACAGATCCATCAGGCCCATCGGCGTTGACAATGCGCCGAGGCGGCCCGCGGATCAAGGGCGGCGGACACTCTTGCGACGATTACGGGGAATGGGATCGAGGGCAACGTCACGCCGACGAGGATCAGTCGGTTCCGTCGAGCGCACGAATCGACTGGGCCGGCCCGCTACACGGAACGATGCAGCGATGGCTCGGCCTTTCAGCAGTACACCGAGCCGCGCGCCTTGCTGCGATACCCACACGAAAACGTTGTGCCGCGCGAATCGGCGATGCGGGCTCCGTCGCCCCGGTCATCCCACACCGGTGCGCTCAACCCCCAGTACCGGGTATCCAGACAATGGGAGTACCGCGCCGGGCAGGGCGGGCTGTTCACGCCTTTGCCGCTACGGAGCTGGACCGCGCTGGTCCCTCGCAACGTGTAATTGCCGAACCGGTAGACATGCCCCTGCTTGTCGCGGATCGACCAGCCGTCGAGCCGCAGCGGCCACGGCGAGGAATTGGCCAGTTGGATGAACTCAGCGTTCGGGCGCGTCGAGCCCGGCGCATACACGATTAACACTTCGAGCTGGTACACGGTGAACTCCACCGTGGCGAGCTTTGCGTCGATACTGACACGCGCCGTCCCCGTTCCCGGCGTGCGCGGGCAATCGACATCGGCGCCCATGCAGTCCGACTCCGTTCCCACGCGGGCGATGCCCATGAGGCCGGCGGCGATTTGGTGCTCCCCCGCCTTGAGGAAATGAGCATTGTCCCCTTCGGCAATGGACATCGAGACCATGCGGCCGGTTACGCGCTGCCCGAGCGAGACTACGTTCTTGTTGCTGCGCGTTTCGGGGCAGGTGAAGCACATGACCGGCGCGCGAAGGCCGAACTGCGCGAAAGCTCGAAGCGCCGCAAACGCGGCGCCGGTGGCGGCCGGGAAGGCCGTTTCGTACGAAGCGGACGCCGAGGAGATGTGCCAGGTGACCTTCGCCGTTATTCCCAGAGCGGGACGATCGAGGACCGTATTTCCGGTGCTCACCAGAAGATAATCGGACACGACATCGTTTCCTGCACCCAGAGATCCCGCCTCGAGCGTGAAGTGCCACCCGTTGTCGTCGAGGGTCTTGGTGTCTTTGCACG
>JBKKBA010000070.1:0-2994 GCA_046714275.1 Actinomycetota bacterium | reverse complement strand
GTGTTGCGGTGGTCGGCGTATCCGGCGCCGGTCGCTCCGGGCGCTCCGGCGATGGGGCTTGCCGTTGTGGCCTTGCTGGCGGCGCCGGTCGCAATCGATGCCGCGCGCCGCGCGCGTCTTCGCCGTGTGTCGTCACCGCCGGCCCCTTCAGAAACCGGCGCGGAAACCACCGGCGCGGCGGCCACCGGCGAAACCTCCGACGCAACCACCACCCGGGTGCCGGCGTGATCCGCTACGAGGAAGCAACCTTCCGTTACCCGGGCTCCTTGGACGCGGCCGTGCGCGATGTGACGCTGACGCTGGAGCCCGGCGAGCTGCTGCTGGTCGCCGGGCCTTCGGGCGCCGGGAAGTCCACGCTGCTTCGCATGGGGAACGGCTTGATCCCGCATTTCAGCGGTGGCCATCTGAGCGGTCGTGTGCTGGTTGCGGGACGCGACACTCGCTCGACCAAGCCGCGCGATCTGGCCGACGTGGTGGCGCTGGTCGCCCAAGATCCCGACGCCGCGTCCGTCGCGGCGACCGTCGAAGACGAGATCGCCTTCGTGCTCGAAAACTTGGGCATCGCGCCGCCCTTGATGCGCAAGCGCGTGGAGGAAACGCTGGACGCGTTGTCCATCGCCCACCTTCGCGACCGCCGTTTGGAGACGCTGTCGGGCGGCGAGCGGCAGCGCGTTGCGATCGCCGCTGTGATGGTTGCCGCGCCGCGCGCGCTGATTCTGGACGAGCCGACCAGCCAGTTGGATCCGCAGTCGGCCGAAGAGGTGCTGCAGTCGGTCCTTCGCCTGTCTCATGAGATGGGGATCGCCGTGATGCTGGCGGAGCATCGGCTGGAGCGCGTAGCCGCGTTCGCCGACCGCCTGTGCATCGTGGACGGTGGTTACGTCCGGGCAGGCCGGGTGGAACAGATGCTTCGTGACGCGCCGGCCGCACCACCGGTTGTGCGGCTGGCGCGCGCGGCGGGGTGGGAAGAGCTTCCGTTGTCGGTGCGTGACGCTCGGTTGATGCTGGCCGACCGCCCGTGGGTGGCGCAACCCGCAACGAAGGTCACGGCCGGCGATCCGCGCGTTGAGGTTCGAAAGCTTCGCGTCGCACTGGCCGGCCGCGAAGCGTGCAACGTCGCCGATCTCACCGTGCGCGCCGGCGAGACGCTGGCCGTCGTCGGTCGCAACGGCGCCGGCAAGACGACGCTGCTGCGCGCGATCGCCGGCTTGGCTCGCCGCGCCGGCGGCAGCGTCCTGCTGGACGGCGTCGCGCGGTCCGGCGTGGAGGACGCTGCGCGCGTGGCCGCCTACGTGCCGCAGAACGCAACGCGGATGCTGGCGCTGGCGCGCTGCATCGACGAAGTCGCGACGACGCTGCGTTTGAAGGGGCTGGATCCGCGCGGCGCGGCGCGCGTTCTGGATGAGTGGGGCCTTGGGTGGGCGGCCGAGCGCGATCCGCGCGACATCTCGGCGGGGCAGGCGACGCGGCTTGCGCTTGCGGCGGCGTGCGCGGCCGCTCCCGGCATCGTGCTGCTGGACGAGCCGACGCGCGGCATGGACGAACCGTCCAAGCGGTGGCTGTGCGATCTGCTGAAGCGGTGGCGAGCCGAGGGGCGCGCCGTCGTGCTGGTCACGCACGACGTTGAGCTGGTTGCCGAAGCCGCGACACGCGTCGCGCTGATGAGTGAGGGAGAGATCGTCTTGGACGGCGACGTCCGCGATGTGCTGGGCGAGTCGGTCATGTTCTCAACGCAGATGAACAAGGTGTTCGGTGACCGGCGAATCGCAACCGTGGCCGACGCGATCGATGCGTTAACGGCGGGACCGCGATGAGCGCGATCATCGAACGCGACGCGCCCTCGGCGGCGACTCAGACCGCAAGAGAGACGCGCGCGCGTCGGCGTGTGTGGCCGGTGCTGCTACAGATCGCCGTGCATTGCGCCGGCGTCGGCGCGCTGATCGTGCCGCTGCTGATCCCTGCATCGTCGCCGGTCCCGGTGGGGCAAGCGCATGCCGGCGACGCGCCGATCTTGCTGGCTCTGTTGATGCCGCTGCTGATCGCGCTGGCCGTCGGTCAGGTGTCGTCGCGCCGCTTGGATGCGAAGGGCATCGCGCTACTGGGCGTGTTGTGCGGGCTGAACGCGGTGCTGCGAATCCCGGGCGGGCTGGGCGGTGCCAGCCTGATCTTCTTCCTGCCGATCGTCTGTGGCGCCGTCTACGGCCCGACGTTTGGGTTTCTGCTGGGCGCGCTTTCGTTCGCGGTTTCTGGCGTGGTGACCGGTGGCATCGGACCGTGGTTGCCGTTCCAGATGCTTGCCGCCGGATGGGTCGGTGCCGGGGCCGGCCTGCTGCGTCCATTCGTGGATCGCGTGCGCCCTGGCGTGGGGGTCGCGGTCTTGTGCGCGTACGGATACTTCGCGGGGTTCTTCTTTGGAGCGGTGACCGACCTGTGGTTCTGGCCGTGGTTCGCGGCCGGCGACGCGTCGATCGCATGGCGCCCCGGGCTCGGTTTAGCCGGCGGCGCGCGGGCTTTCTGGCGTTTCTACGCCACGACGTCGCTGGCCTGGGATGCCGGTCGAGCCATAGCGAACGTCATTCTGATCGCCACGCTGGGTGCTCCTGCTATGCGCATGCTTCGCCGCCGCCGCGACCACATGTGGACGCAGCCGCCCACCGCGCGTGAGGGCTCTAAGCGTGACATTAGGGGCAAAAACCGCGGCTTTTCGCCGGCGGCGTAAGAGCCCTGTTGCGGCCGCGTAGACCAATCTGACCGGCACATCCCGCCGGTCTTTAGGGGAGGGGTTCACATGAAGAAGCTTCTGGTGCTGGTCGCGATTCTGGCGATGGCAGTTGCGCCCGGCTTTGCAAGCGACACGCCCGATGGCGCGGACTGCGCGGCGTCGGACGGACCGGCGTCGGTTTCGCACGCTGTGCTGGGCGGCGGCGACCCGACAACGTCCGAACTGGACCGCGGCGCCATCTGTGTTAGCGATGGTGACGACACGAACGGATC
>JBKKBA010000069.1:0-2635 GCA_046714275.1 Actinomycetota bacterium | reverse complement strand
CTCTATGTTCGGCTCGCCGCTGGAGCGCTCCAGCGCAACCGGGGTGCCGTTGGAGAAACCGACCGATGTGCCGGCCTTCCCGGCGGTAGGCGCCGCTTTCATCGCCAGTAGTCGCACATCGACGTGGATTCCGGCGTTCAGCACGCGGAACACCGTGGATTGGATGGTGTACCTGCCGCTGGCCAGCTCCGTGAAGGCGATCCGTTCGAATGTTGAGTTTCCGAAGCCCGATGTCGCAATCGGGTCACCTTTCGAGTCCATCAGCGTCAGGTCGAAGTCGTCGTCGTTGTCCGCCCAGGTCACCGAGATCTGGACCACGCCCACCCTGCCGAGCTTGCGAAGGCCTTCGTAGTAGCCGCGCGGCAACTGGACCGTGAAGTCCTTCTGGTCGCAGCCTTCGGGGACCTCGCATGAGCCCAGCAGAAGCCCCGCGACATTGGCGTTGGTAAACGGTCCGGCGTCGTAGGAGAAGGCCGGGTGTGTGGGCGAGATCACCCTCGCGGAGTCGGCCGAGGATCCAACCCATGTGAGCAGGCCGGAGAGCAGCGTCAGCGCGATGACTGCGGTGATCAGGGGAGACTTTCGCACGTTGAGAGTCCTTTCGTGGACGTGAAGGCTGCCGCGCTAAAGCCGGCGCCATCAGGGATAACGACCCAACCGCTTGAAGGCTATTCCCTTTGATCGGGGTGCGATCAACAAATGCCGAAGGGACCGGCCGGCGGCCGGTCCCTTCAAGATGAGGCTGATGCGGTTTACGGTGCGCAGATTGGGTCGTAACCCACATCGTCGGGGTCCTTGGAATCGGCACAGATCGTGCCGTTGTTTGTGTCCACGACGATCGAGCCGTCAAACGGGTCCGGGTTCGAGTCGTTCCCGTCCAGCGTAACGACCCCGCCATCGACGCACGCGGTGCCAACGGCGCCTGCGTCGGGTGAGCACTCAGCGGACGCGAGCATCGGCACGACGCCGATCACCATCACCGCCAGTAGCAGAACTCCCAGCATCTTCCTCATGAAATCCCCTCCCTGGTGTCCCCTCATCGGGGGTCTTTCTGTCAGATTCGCACCGTTTCAGAGGATTCCTGCCGACAAGGAAGGTTGTTTCCCAGTTAAGAGCCTTCAGCCGGTTCGTCGGCGCTGCTGGAGATATCGATCAGCCCCAGCCGCAGGGCGGCGCTGAGTGCGCCCGACCGGTTGGTGACGCTGAGCTTTTCGAAGATGCTGGACAGGTAGGCCTTGACCGTTCGCTCGCTGACGAACAGCCGTTCGCCGATCTGCTTGTTGGAAAGTCCTCGTGCCAGCAGCCGCAACACTTGCAGTTGCCGCTGGGTGAAGCCGGCCGGGGCGATCAGCGACGTATCGGCGATCATCGTGGTGTCGTCGACGATCGTGGAGGCGTCCTCGAACATCACGCGCGACGTCCCGATCGCAACCGAGTCGCCGTGATGCAGTTGCCGCAACGTGTGAAGCCGCTCGTCTTGGACGTAGGTGCCGTTGTGGCTGCCCAGGTCTTCCACCAGAACGACGTCGCCCTTGCGCATGAAGATCGCGTGCAGCCGGGAAACCAGCTTGTCGTCCAGCACGATGTCGTTGGTGTCGCTGCGGCCGACCGTCATCTCCTCCCGGTCCAGCGCGATCCGGTTCCCGGCCTGTGGTCCGTGAATGAAGATCAGTACCGGTGCGGCCACCAGTCCCCCTTTGTTTGTTCCGCGGCCGGGATCCTCGCCCCCGGCGGAAGGTTCGTCAAGGGTAGGCTGGTTCTTGTGACGACGCCGGGCGCACCCTACGAGCCAAGGATGACCGACGAGGCGCTGATGCGTGAGGCGCTGCTGGAGGCTCAGGCGGCGCTATCGCACGACGATGTTCCGATTGGATGCGTGGTCTTTGTCGATGGCCGCATCGTCGCACGCGCCCATAACGCCCGCGAACGCGACGCCGATCCCACCGCGCATGCGGAGATCCTGGCGCTGCGCGACGCGGCGCGCGCCCTTGGCTCGTGGCGCTTGGATACGGCCACCATCTGCGTCACGCTGGAGCCGTGCTTCATGTGCGCCGGAGCGATGGTGCTGGGCCGGGTGGCGCGGCTGGTGTTCGGGGCAACCGATCCGAAGGCTGGGGCGGCAGGGTCTCTGGCCAACGTCGTCCAGGACGCGCGCTTGAATCATCGAATGGCGGTCACGCAGGGAGTGCTCGAGCCAGAGTGCGCGTCCCTCCTTCGATCGTTTTTCGCCTCGCGCCGCTGAGGGGGCGTTCGGTACACTCTCCGCTCGGAGAGGTGCGAGAGTGGCCGAATCGGGCGTACTCGAAATGCGCTGAGCCCTTAACGGGGTTCCGTGGGTTCAAATCCCACCCTCTCCGCCAAACTTCGTTCTCTATCGAGTCGCTGGGGATGGGCTGCGTGGTCAATACCGCAGGGCCATCGCGACTCGGCCCTGGGTGGCGAGGGTGCCGTCGGGGACGATGGTGGCACGTCCTCCTTTGGCCAGGACGATCTCGATGATCTCATCCACGACGTCATCGACGACCTCGGGGTGGGCGACATCGGCGGCGGCGACGAGGTTGCTGTGGGGGTCGATCCTGGCGGGGTAGGCATAGTTCTCCTCCACGACGACGAGCGCTACGCGGCCGTGATTCGC
>JBKKBA010000068.1:0-2794 GCA_046714275.1 Actinomycetota bacterium | reverse complement strand
GCGCTGGAGTCCGAGCGGGACGTGCTGCGAGCGGCAAGGCGGTTGCTGCGCGCGCACCCGGCGATGGCTCCCTTGTGGCAAGCCTTCGCCACAGCCCTGGCCGGGGGCGACGTCGTGGAGATCGCGGAACACATCGAAACCGAAACCGATGCCGTCGCGCGCGTGGTAGCGGGGTGGGCGCTGCCCCGCCGGGGGGCGCGAGTGCTGACGCACTCGTGGTCTTCAACCGTGCTGCAGGGCTTGCTGCGTGCCGGACCGGCGCGGATCGCATCGGTGACGTGCACGGCATCCTTGCCCGGCGGCGAGGGTCGCGCGTTTGCGGCCCGGCTTCGCCGCGAAGGCTTTCAGGTGCGCCTGGTCGCCGATACAGCCGTCGTGCGCGAATGCGCCTCGGCAACCGTGGTGCTGGTCGGCACGGACGCCGTCACAGAACAGGTGGTGGTGAACAAAGTGGGAACGGCCGGCTGCGCGCTGGCAGCCGGCGAAGCGGGAATCCCCTGCTATGCGCTGGCCGGAGGATCCAAGCTGCTGCCCCATGCGGCGTGGCGGCCGGATCGCGCACCGGCGTTTGAAGCGACGCCGCTGGAATTGTTCGACGCGGTAATCGGTGAACGGGGTCCAATGCGGCCGGCCGCCGTGCGCCGGGCCGCCGGGCGCATCCACATCCCGGGGCGTCTGCTGGCGGTCCTTCGATGAGCGCCCCTACGTTGAGACTTCCCTACGTCCCCTCCAGCATCGGACGCAGCGCCACGACGTAGCCGGCCAAGCGCGCCGCGGCCTCGATCGCCGCCTCTTCGCGCCGCAGGCCGCCGGCCTTCCTCACCTCGCGCACCGCGTAGCAGCGAGGCATGTGGGATATCAGCTCTACGTCCTCACCCAGCGCGCGGCGAATCTTCGGAGCCTTGGCCTCCAGCCCGGCGAACACCGCTTCGTTGGTCTTCTTGTCCGACTCCATGTGGAAGGCGATCTCCAGCGCATGGTTTCGAAGGAACTGCACCTCGAAGTGCAAGCCCTTGTCGCGATACCAGAACTTGTAGTAGCGGCCCCATTGCTCGGACTCATACGTTCGTTGCGACGGCGGCAGCATCCCGGGAAGCTGGTCGGCGACCAGGCGAAGGAAGCCGCGGGTGCTTAGGCGCGTGCTCATGGCTCTGGTGATACCTCCGCGCCTTCCGGCTGAAGGGTCGGGCCCCCGGCGTCGCCGGCCGCCAGCACCGCTTGCGTGACGGTCATCAGCGCCACCAGCCGACCGTCGCCCTGGGCGGTAATCCGGACCAGGATAACGATCGTGCGGCGTCCGGCGTGCACGACCGAAGACTCACCGCGCAGCGTGCCGCCGCTGACGCCGGCGATGAAGTTGGCCTTGAACTCGATCGTGGTGAACGACTGCCCCGGACGCAGGTGCGGGAACGTCGCCCACGCGGCAATCGTGTCGCCGAAGCCGGCGATCGCACCGCCGTGGGCGTAGCCGCCGGGGTGCAGCACCGAGGGACCGACCTCTAGGGTCGCGACGGCACGTTGCGGCCCGGCCTCCAGGATGCGCACGCCCAGCATCCCCGGAAACGTGTCTTTGAAGATCTGATCTTGGCGCGCGACCGCTTCGTCCATGTGATCGGGCAGGGGCCCTTCGAAACCGGCGTCGCGACGTGTCATGGCCTGCGGGATCCGGCCGGCTCAGCTCAGCCGGCCGTCAACGACCACTTCGATCAGCGCCGGCGCGCCCGATGCAACGGCCTTGCGGATCGCGGGGGCGATGTCGTCGGCCCGCTCGACGCGCTCCGCAGCGACACCAAACGCCTGCGCCAGACTTGGGAAGTCTACCTGTGGGTCCACCAGGTCCATGCCCGGCCAGATGTCGTTCTTGGCCGCCTTGCCGGCCATCGACTGCAGTCCGGTTTTCAAGATCAGGTAGGACGCGTTGTTCAAGATCACGGCGACGACGGGGATGTCGTGGTGGGCCATCGTCCACAGCGCCTGCGGCGTATAAAGAGTCGAGCCGTCGCCGACGACGGCAACAACCGGCTGCTCGGGACGCGCCAGCTTCACGCCGATCGCGCCGGGAAGCCCAAAGCCCAAGCCGCCACCGCGCGTGAAGTAGTAGGTGCCGGGTTGGTTCAGGCGCAGGTTGGCGCGAAGAACCAGCGATGCCGTTACGGACTCGTCCACGATCGCGGTTCCCGGCTCGATCGCATCGGCGATCTCGGCGCAGGCGACGACCGGGGCGATCGGCGATGCGTCGCGCTTGGCGGCAACGGCGGCGGCCAGACCGTCCAGCGCCTGCTGCCGCTGCGTCGCGTACTCGCTGCTTCGCTGCGCGATCGCCTTCTGGTGCTCCGCCGTCACGCCGTCTTCAATCTTTCGAGCCAAGAGTCCGACGGTCGCGCGAACATCGCCGTGAAGTCCCACCTCGACGGGATAGGTCTTGGCAATCTGGTAGGGATCTTCGTCGATCTGGATCAGCCGCACCGACGGCGGGACGGCGCGGACCGGCGCCGGCAACAGCGGAGCGAACGCCACCACGCCGCACAGCAGCGCCACATCGGCCTGTTCCAGCACGGCGCGAATTCCGGCGTTGCTGGGGACCAGCGTTCCGGCCCACAGCGGATGATCCATCGGGAACACCAGACGGCCGGCAATCGGCTCGGCGGCCACGCGCGCGCCGATCGTTTCGGCCAGGCGGACCAGATCCGCGACAGCTCCGGAGCGCGCGACGGCGTCCCCGGCAATGATCACCGGACGCTCGGCGTCCAGCAACGCGGCCGCGGCCTTCGCGATCGAATCCTCCGAGGCCGGG
>JBKKBA010000067.1:0-3652 GCA_046714275.1 Actinomycetota bacterium | reverse complement strand
GGCTCGATGTACGCGGCCGCCGGCGTTGCCGTCGCACTGCCGGCCGTGGGGCGACGGAAGCTTGCGGTGCAGGCGCTGGGAGCGGCGACAACCGCATGGGCGGTTGCGCAGGCGTCCAAGCGCGTCTTCGCGCGGCCGCGGCCCTATCACGACGACGACATCGAGGTGCTGGTCCGCCGGCCCGCCGGTCTTTCCTATCCCAGCGGCCATCCCGCCGTCGCGGCGGCGCTGGCCGGCGTGCTGGCTCCCGAAGCCCGCGCCGTCGTCAAGCCCGTGCTGGAGAAGATCCCCGCCTTCGTGGCCGCATCCCGCGTCTATGTCGGCGTGCACTACCCAAGCGACGTCATCGGCGGCCGGCTTCTAGGATCGGCCGTAGCAAGCCTATGGCGACGCTACGCCCCCTGACTCGGAGCGACGCAGGGACTAGTGGCTGGGGGTGGTGAACATGGGGAGCTTGCGGCCTTTGATGGATGGCTTGTGCTTTGCGATGCGGGCCGCAATCGCTTCGATGGCTTTCGCCGAATCCGATTCGGGCTTCAGCACCACGATGGGCGTGCCGATGTCGGATCCTTCGCGCAGCGTCTCTTCGATGGGGATCTCGCCCAGCAGCTCGGTTCCTAGTGACGCGGCCAGCTCCTTGCCGCCGCCTTCGCCGAAGATCCGGTGCTGCGCGTCGCATCCCGGACACATGAAGTACGACATGTTCTCGATGACGCCGATCACCTTCAGCGGCATCTGCTCGCTCATCTTGCCAGCGCGGGCGGCGACTTTCTGAGCGGCTTCCTGCGGCGTGGTGACGATGACCATGTCGGCTCCGGGCAAGAACTGCGCCAGTGAGATCGACACGTCGCCGGTCCCCGGCGGAAGGTCCAGCAGCATGAAGTCCAAGTCGTCGCCCCAGTAGACGTCGGCCAGGAACTGATTGATCGCCTTGTGCAGCATCGGGCCGCGCCAGATCACCGGCTGCTCGTCGGGGATGAAGAATCCCATCGAGATCACCTTCACGCCGTGGGCTTCCAGCGGAAGGATCATGCCGTTGAACGCCGTCGGGCGGCCGGCGACGCCCATCATGCGGGGGATCGAAAAGCCCCAGACATCGCAGTCGATCACGCCGACCTTGAAGCCTTGCTTGGCCAGCGCCACGGCCAGGTTGGCGGTGATGCTGGACTTGCCGACACCGCCCTTGCCCGAAGCGACCAGGATCGCCTTGGTCCGGCGATCGGGACCCCAGAAGGGAATTTCCTTGACGTTGCCGTGTGCCCCGTCGCCCTGCTGAGTGGCGCTGCCGCCGGAGCGCAGCCGGGTGACCATCGCCTGGCGCTGCTCCTCGGTCATGACGCCCAGCTCGACGTGGACGCGATCCACGCCGGGCAGGGGAGCGACGGCTGCCGTGACCTCGCGGATGATGCGATCCTTCAGCGGGCAGCCGGCAACGGTCAGCAGGACCTCGACGACGACCACGCCCGAGTCGATCGTGACGGCTTTGACCATGTCCAGTTCGGTGATGGGTCGCCCGATCTCGGGATCCATCACGCCCGCGAGCGCTTGCAGAACTTCTTCCTGGGTTGCCACCGTTTGTCCGTCCCTTCGATGTGTCGAGGCCTCAACCCACAGGCTAGCACGCGACAAAGATGGGGTTTTTTGGTTCCGCGGGCGTTTTCTCCACTGCACAAGCGTGCGGCGCGGTTCGATAATGAATGACAGAGCCTGCTTTCCGAAGCGGCGCCCCCGAGGGCGGAATCAAGCCGACCAGCTCCCCCTCCGTCCCTCGGGGGCCCATCTTTCCTCTTTTCCTACCCAGAAGTTCCCATGGTGATCGTTTCCGTGTGGTTCGGGGGCTTGCCGGGCAAGGTACCATGTCCTTCGGGCGGGGCGACATCGGCCGATCGGAGGCTCTACAGATGGATGTCGTCGGGATAGGTCTGGCCGGAGGACGCGGGGAACGAGCGCGCCCCCTGACGGTGAAAGCGCCCGGTTACCTTCGGGCCAAGGCCGCCATGTCGTTTCTTGGGTCGCGACTGGTGCGTCTGGTCCTTCGCATCCTGCGCGAGCAAGGGCTCACTCAGTACTACATCGTCGCCCACGGCAAAGAGAATCGCTACCAGATCAAGACCCTGATCGACCACGGCGAGCCGCTGGGCGTATCCGTCAAGTATTCGCGCGTTCGCTTCGACGCGTTGAACACCGGATCGGCCGACGCGACCATCCGCAACGTTCGCTACTGGGACCTGTCGGGAACGGCGCTGATCTTCCCGACCGACTCTGTCGTGGACCTGAACCTTCCCCAGATGGTGGAGGACCACAAGGCGTCGGGCGCCGTCATCACGATCGGCGCGATGATCCGGGAGCCCGTCGAGGTAGCCGGCAAATACGGTGTGATGCTGACGAACGCCGACCGGTCGATCATCGAGTTTGTCGAGAAGCCGACACTGCAAGAGATCATCGAGGCATTCCCGACGCCCAGCGAAGAAGAGTTCAACCGGCTTCCTCTGCTGACCAACTCGGGCTTCTACCTGGTGGACCTGGATGCGCTACGCGAGATCGGCGACCACCCGGATGTGGTGGAGATGGCCGAGCACCGGCTGGACTTCGGATTGGACCTGTTGCCGTGGATGGTCGGCAAAGGTTTCAAGGTCGTCGCGCACCCAATCGGGCGCATCGGTGACCTGGGCAACATCCCCGACTACATCGAGGCGATGGTGGACGCGCTGGACGGCCGGTTCGAGGCGGTGGAGCGGCAACTGGGCGAACCCTACGACGCCGAACGCAACATTTGGATCGAGCCGTCATCGCTGCACATGCGCGACATGATCAACGGCACGACGCTGGAGGAGAAGCTGGCCAGCGGCGAGGTCGTGCTGGGCCCCGCCGTGCGCATCGGCAAGTACTCAGAGATCCGAGCAGGCACGCGCATCGCGTACTCGAACATCGACGACGGCGTTGAGGTGCACGAAGGATCCACCGTGCTGCGCAGCGCGATCCGGGACGGCGCGATCATCAGCCGCGGCGCCCGCATCGAAGACACCTATGTCGGGTCCATGGCAGAGGTTCGATCCAGTCCCGAGACGCCGACCATCCTGGAGGACTTCGTCGGGCTGGGCGACGAGGTCGTGCTGCAGCCGGGCTCGCATCTGAGCGGCGGAATCACGATCTGGCCCCGCTTGCGCATCCCCGCCGCCGCGGCGATTCCAGACGGCGTCGAAATCCGCGACGCCGACGACGTGATGAAATATCTCTAACGGGTTATTGCGAGTCGAGCCATTGGGTAACGGCATCGACCAACTGGGAAGCCTCCTGGATCGCGGATCGAACCACGTCTGCGGGGGGCTCGTCGGCTTCGTAGTCGGCACGGTTGCGGAGTTCAAATAGGTCACGCAGGCTGCGGGCGATGTCCGGGTCGAAACCCTTTTCCTTCACCACGTGCTTGCCGAAGGCAGCGATCACTCCCGCATGCTTTGACCGGGACTCGCCGATCGCCAGCAACGCCGCTTCCGCCGCGTAGAAACACGCGTAGTACGCGCGCGAGACGGCTGCGTTGAAGTATCCGGCTTCGACCAGTGTGGTCGCCGCGCCCAGCTCCTCCCGGCTTCGTTGAAGCGCAGGGTTCACGTCACGTCCTTGCCTTCGGCCAGGGCGCGGATCAATACGGGCT
>JBKKBA010000066.1:0-2556 GCA_046714275.1 Actinomycetota bacterium | reverse complement strand
GGCCTGGACATCGGGACCAGCGCGGTGCGCGCCGCAGAGGTTGCGGGTCGCAAGGCGCCGCCGATTCTCACGCGCTTCGCACAGATCGCCCTTCCCGCTGGGGCCGTGGTCGACGGTGAGATCGCCGACGCCGACGCCGTCGTGTCGAAGATCAAGGAACTCTGGAGCCGGGGCGGCTTTCGCCTGAAGCGAGTTGCAATCGGCGTCGCCAACCAGAAGGTCGTCGTCCGGCAGGTGGACCTGCCGGCGATGGAAGAGGCCGATCTTCGCGGCGCGCTGCAGTTCCAGGTTCAGGAGTTCATTCCGATTCCGATCGAAGACGCGATCCTGGACTTTCAGATCCTGGAGCGGTTCACGTCTGAGGACGGCCAGCAACTGATGCGGGTCCTGCTGGTCGCCGCGCAACGAGAGATGATCGGATCGTTTGTGGATGTGGTTCAGCGCTCGGGTTTGGAGCCCGTGCTGATCGACCTCACGCCGTTCGCATCACTGCGGCCCTTGATCGACGCCGCTCCCTCGGTGCTGGGGGAGCGCGAGGGTGAGGCCGTCGTCGACATCGGCGGCGGTGTCACGACGATCGTGGTTCACGAACAGGGCGCGCCGCGGTTCGTCCGAACCCTTCCATCGGGCGGCTCGGAGATCACCGACGCCTTGGTCGCGGTACTCGGCATTCCTCCGGAGGACGCCGAAGGGGTGAAGGCCCGGGTCGGGCTGGCTCCGGAAGGGGCGGTGCCTGCGGCAGAAGGCGCCGCTCGGGTGATCGATGAGCGGGCCCAGGCGTTTATGGATGAGATCCGCGGCTCGATCGACTATTACCAGGCCCAGCCCGGCGCCGTGCGCGTCGCGCGGGTTGTGCTCACCGGCGGCGGCGCGCGACTTCCGAACCTTCCGCAGCGATTGGCCGGACTGCTTCACATTCCGGTGGAAGAGGCGCAGCCGCTCGCTCACGTGAAGCTTGGGAAGCTGGGGCTGGCGCCCGAACAACTGGTCCAAATGTCGGCGGTTGCCGCGGTTGCGGTGGGCCTGGCCCTGGGGGAGGCGTGATGCGTCGCATCAACCTGCTTCCTCCCGAGCTGGCCGAAAAGCGCCGGACGCGACAGCTTCTTGGTGGAATGGTCGCCGCCGGTGTCGGTCTGATCGTCCTTCTTGTGCTGGTGTATGTGGGACAGCAGGCACGGCTCTCCAGCCAGAAAGACCGGCTGACGGAACAGGAGCGGCGCAATGGGGTTCTGCAGCGACAGGTGGCGCAGTTGGGCCAGTTCTCGCGCCAGCAAGACGAACTGAAGCGGAAGGAGTTGCTTCTGAACGCAATCACCAAGAACGAAGTGTTGTGGAGCTCAATTTTGACCGAGCTGAGCCTGGTGATTCCACCGGATGATTGGCTCACCAACTTCACCGGGACTCTTGTGGCCGGCACCGGCGGCCCCAGCACTCCGGGAGTCGCTGCCAGCATCGGCTCGCTCCAGGTGAACGGCTGCACGCTGGTTCCGCCGGATGGGGACCACTTGAACGTCGCACAGTTCTTGGTGGAGATCGCCAAGCCGCTCTCCTTCTCCGACGATCCCTTCCTGACTTTGACCGCCAAAGGCGAGTCCACATGTCCCATCCAGTTCAACGCTCAGATTCAGCTCACCGATGACGCACGAAGAGCCAGGCAGCCGGGAAGAGAGCGGCGGATATGAAGCGGCAGGTTGTGATCGGCATTGTCGCGGCAGTCGCTGTCACGGCGCTTTTCTTCGTCGTGCTCCTTAAGCCCGTTGGGACCAAGATCTCCGAAACCAAGACGAAGGTCGAGGCGGCGAAAGCCGAGGCGGCAAACCTTCGTCTGAAGATCCGTCAGTTGCAGGCGGCGCAGCGCGACGCACCTGCGATTGCGGCGCGGCTTGCCAAGTTCGACTTGCTGTTGCCGCGCACGGCAGACATTCCAACCTTCATCCGGCAGGTGCAGGAGGCGGCGGACCTTTCCGATATCGACCTGACCTCGATCGCACCCAGTCCGCCCGCCCCGATCACCGCCGGGCCGGGGGTCGATCCGGCCACCGCGGGCCAGGGAGTCTTCACGCTGAACGTCGTACTGAACGTCAACGGAGGATTCTTCCGGATGCGTGGATTCCTGCAGCGCATGGAGAGCCTCCAGCGCGTCCTGCAGATCAACAACATCGCGCTGTCGCCCGTCGTGGACCCGAACACCGGCGTCAGCTCCCTGCAGTCAACGATCACGCTTCAGATGTTCGTGGTGAATCCATCGGCTCCCATTCCAGGACGTCCTGCCTCTCCGTCTCCGTCGGCCAGCCCGACCCAGTCCGGCTCGGGTGGCCAAAGCGGCCCGGCCACCCCGGCCCCTACTTCCAGCTAAGCCATGGTGAACATGAAGGTGGCATCCCGCGAGCGCACGATGCTCATCGTTTTGGGCGTTGTGGCCGTTCTTGGTGTTGGGTATTTGCTGCTGTCCGGTGGAGGTGACGAACCGCCGCCGGCAGCGATCGACGTGCCGACGTCCCGTCCCATCCCGACGGCCACCAGAAGCGCTTCGCCGACGCCCGGTCAGACCAGTCA
>JBKKBA010000065.1:0-3946 GCA_046714275.1 Actinomycetota bacterium | reverse complement strand
GTCACCTGGACGTAAACGAACCACGGTATCGACACGCGGGCGGGCGAATCAGCCGGCCCGCGTGTCGTTTGATCACAAGGTTCCGGCGGCGCGGGCGGCGCGACGCCCACGACGGCGTCGACGCACGTCGCGGACGATCACCACCAGCGAGACCAACATGCCCAGGGCGAAGATGCCAAGGATGACCAACCCGATGATCGCCAGGTCGATGATGCAGGAGCTCACCCATTCCGAGATGGGCTCGTAGTCGTCGAAGAACTCGCTGTAGACACGACCCTCGCGCAAGTCGATGGGCTTGAAGTAGGGACCCTCCAGCCTGGTGCCGTCCGCCGCGACGCTTTCGACGTAGTAGGTGCTCTGCGGATTCAGCTCGGGCAGTTGCGTGGATACGGTCACGGTGTATCCGCCGCCCGACTGCTGGATGGGGACGATCGGGGACCCGCTAGATCCCTGGTCCAGGGACACCTCCCGGACGGCGTGAGCGTAGTCGGGATAGTAGAAGTCGTCGTCCTCGGTGGTTTCGTACACGGTCAGCTTGGCGACGGCGGTAAACCCGTCGCAGTCGGCGAACACGATCACCGGCTGCCCGTCCCGCAAGGCGCCGCCCGAAGGCTCGTTCAGCGCCGAGCAGCCCGCCATTGTTGCGGCAAGCAGGAGCGCCGCGCACCCCACTCCGACGAAACGCTTCATCAAGGCGAACCCTACTCTCGGTATGCGGAAGGGGCGCGGATGTCCCCCGCCCCTTCGGTGATCCCCCCCAGCGCTAGTCGACGACGTGCTCGTCCTCGCCGTGCGCGCCCACACCGTGCGCCTCTTCGACGTCACCGTTTTCTGCCACGACGACGGGCTCTTTGCGACGCAGAATAACCCCGTCGTACAGTGCCGCCGCGACGATGCCGCCGGCGATCGGGCCGACCCAGTAGACCCACCAGCCCTTCCACGGTGCGGCCGACCAGTCGCCGATCCAGCGAACGAATGCGGGACCGAACTCCCGCGCGGGATTCATCGCGGCACCCGTGAACGGGCCGCCCATCAAGATGTCCATCATGATCACGAAGCCGATCGCCAGACCCGCCACCTTGTTGAAGGCGCCTTCGGGATCCACGGCCGTGGCGAAGACCACCCACACCAGGAAGAACGTCAGGATGGCTTCGATCAGCACGGCTTGGCCGTTGGAGATCACGTTGGCCACCTGCGGGATCCCGCCGCCGGTCGGGTTCAACAACGCCTCTGGGATCGCGAAGCGAAGGAGCGCCGCACCCACCGCGGCGCCGGCCAGTTGCGCCAGGATGTAGGCGATGGCGTCGGAGGACTTGATCTTCTGCGCGATCCACACGCCGATGGTGACGGCCGGGTTGAAATGCGCTCCCGACACGTGACCAAGCGCGGTGACCATGGTCGCGATCGCCAGCCCGGTCGCGACGGCCACGGCGATCAACCCGGTGCCGGGAAAGCCCGTCGACGAGGCCACGACCGCGCCGGCGCCGATGAAGATCAGCGTGGCCGCTCCGACGGCTTCTGCGATCAGCCGCTGCGGCATTGTTCGCTCCATGATGCTCCTTTCGGCTTCGAAGAAAGAGGGGGTCGGGTCCTTCGTAGGTGCTGGATGGGCCGAAGTCAAGGACGCTCGGTCCCGGCGGCGGGGCGTGCAATGTGACGCGATGCCCGCCCACCCTTAGGATTCGCCGCGCGATGAAGGTTCTTATCGTCTCCGAAACCCCCGCTCAGCGCCACTGGGTCGCCCAAGCGCTTGGTTCGGCATGGGACGTCGCTCAGGCATCCAACGGTCGGGAGGCTCTGCGGATGGTGGAAGACGACGGCGTGGATTTGGTCGTCGCCGACGAGACGACGGAGCCGTTCGGAGCCTTCGGGCTGGCGCGTGAGTTGAAGGTCATGATCGACCCTCCAAAAATGATTGTGCTGTTGGAACGAGCCCAGGACGCGTGGCTTGCCAGGTGGTCGGGCGCCGATCGATGGCTGGTCCGGCCGGTCGATTCGTTCGCGCTGTCCGATGCCGCCAAGGAGCTGACGGCGCCTCAGCCGGTAGCCAGGAGGAAGACGTGAAGATCAAAGGACGTTGCCGCACTTGTGACCGAGACTTTCCCGTCGATGTCTTGCTGGCATCCCAGTCGGCAGGACACTGCCCGTTCTGCGGGACGGCGCTGGATGCTCACTACGGCGCCATGCTGGTGAATTCCTTGACCGCCCTGCAGCGCGCCGGCAGCGCGATGGGGCATGCACTGGAGCAGCTCAGCCAGTTCGGCCCGAACTTCGATCTGGACGACGAATCCGTGCTGGAGCCCATCCGCACGGCGCTGGCGCAGCGCCCCAAGGGGTAGCGTCAACCCAATGGAGTCTCCAGAGCGCACCGTCCGCGCGCTCGCCGAGGCGATCATTCCGCAGGACGACACGATCGGCGCCGCCGATGTTGCGGCCGAATCGTTCGTTCTCCACTACCTGGAGTTCGTCCAGCCCGGCCTGTCGCAGGTTCTTGTCGCCACGCTGGATGGACTGGCCGCCGGCCGGATGGGTGTGGCATTTCGCGAAGGAACCTTTGAGGAGTTGCCGGCCTACGAACGGCTTGCGGTTCTTCGCGCGATGGGCGAGCACCAGATGCCCGACCTGCGGGACCTGGCCGACCTGACGATCGTGCTGACGATCGCCGCGTTCTACGGGGAGTGGACGGGCCAGGACGACAAGGGCCGCATGGTCTCGACGCCGGTCGGCTGGGAGCTCGCCGGATACCCCGGTCCCGTTGCCGCCGTCCCGTCGCTTCTGAAGCCCCAGGTGCGCTGATGCCCGGCTACAACGTCCCCGATGTGCTGGTCGTCGGCTGTGGTGGTGGGGGAGCGGTCGTCGCCAAGGAATGCGCGGAAGCGGGGCTGGGCGTCGTGGTGCTGGAAGCGGGAGGCTGGCTGGATCCCGCTCGCGACTTCGCGGGGCTTGAGTGGGAGATGATGGGGCAGATCGACTCGGTGTTTCGCTGGGGCCCCGCCGACCGCACCAAGCCGCCGTGGCCCCGGACGCGCGACGGGCTGGGCACGTTGCTGCAGACTGCCGGCGTCGGCGGCAACACCTTGCACTTCGGCGGGAACTGTCCGCGAGCCTATCCGGCTGCGATCGAGCTGGAATGGCCGCTCTCCTACGGCGAGCTGGTTCCCTACTACGAAAAGGTCGAGGCGACGCTGCCGGTCACCGTTCCCGAGGTGATCGCTCTGAAAGACCAGCGCTTCCTGGCCGGTTGCTCGGCGATCGGACTTGCCCACCTGTCCACGCCCGACGTGGTCATGGAAGGATGGCGGATCCAACCGAACGCGATCGCTCCCATCGCCTCCGTGACGGATCCCGACGGTGGTTGCACACAATGCGGGCAGTGCATCGTCGGCTGCCGGTATCCGGCGGGAAGGACCGGATCGGCAAAGCGCGGCACGCATGTGACCTACGCGCCCGCTGCGGTTGCGACCGGCCGGTGCGAAATCCGAACCGGATCCTTCGCGACGCGCGTGCTGACCGAAGAGACCCGCGATGGGACGCGCCGCGTCCGTGCTGTTCGGTACCGCGACGCGTCCGGAAAAGTGTTCGAGCAAGACGCGACGGTGGTCGTGCTGGCCGGCGGGGCGGTGGAAACGCCGCGCCTTTGGCTCGCCGGTGGTCTTCCCCGGATGCCGGCGGTCGGCCGCGGACTGACCACGCATTGGTTCGAATACGTGAGCGGCATCTTCGACGACCAGGTTGATCCCGATCAGGGACAGACGTCGATGGCCCGCGCCGACTTTCCCGGCTATGGGTTCTTAGAGTCGCAGGGCGCCGGCCCGCTTGTAACCGCACTTTTGGCCTACGGAGGCGACTGGCCGAAACCGGCCGGCGCGCCGTTTGCCTCGCGTGGGCGTGTGCTGGGATCCGAGCTGAAGCGGCGAATGGAGGCGTACCGCCACACGCTGATGAT
>JBKKBA010000064.1:0-4165 GCA_046714275.1 Actinomycetota bacterium | reverse complement strand
TTCAAGGTCTTCACCCTTGCAGGTCCCGGCAACGGATCCAAGCTTGTGATCGACGTCGCCCACCATTGGTGACGGCAGATGTGACGACCGATAAAGCCAGGTAATAGCGAAGCCCCGCTCCCAGGGGGAGGCGGGGCTTGGCTATGCCTGCACCGTGCGGCGATGGTCGTTCCGGCCCTTGGGGGACTTGCGTGCGGCCAACACTGGAACGATTTATCTGTGCAACCGGTGGCCTGGCGGTTCAATCGATGGGAGGCTCTCTGGAGACGGTGATCTCGAGTTCGTAGTGTCCGTCATCGCTTTCGAACTTGATGGGATAGAGACCCCGGATCGCTGGTCCGTCGCGGGTGATGATTTGTTTGGCTGCGGTAACGGCGGCCGGCAGCATCGGGATCTGTACGGACGCCCTGTCGGCGGGGGAGAAGTCATCGAGCTCGACCAGTTCGAACTTCGCCTCCGAGTTGTAGGCGATGGTTGGCATAACGATGTCGCGACGGGTGTCGTCGTCAAAGGCCAAGTCGTCAGAATGCGGGATGTGGGCGGCATTCACGCCGTTGACGCCGACATTGACCTGGATGTCATCAGAGCCGGACTCCGACCCGAGGAACCCGTCGGTTTCGTCGAAACATATCAGCCGGGCATCCCCACCGAGCGCACGACCGCCGCGCTCGGTGCCGTTCGAATACAGGTAGCAGGCATTGGTTTCGAGCAGCACCGTGAACGACCGGGCATCGAACGGGCGCGGGTCCGGTTCCTCGCGACGCACCAGCACGTAGAGCCTTCCGTGGCGGCTGTGGTTGAAGGTGACGACGATGGGGTCGGAGCCATGGGAACGTTCCTCGATGACTTCGAAACCGTTGCCGCCGTCATCACGGAGGACGACCAAACCGAACAGTTGGCCTTGGATGTCTTTGAGCGTCACGGTTGACGTGTATGTATTCACGCCGGGATAGGTGCGATCCAGCCGCGCGGTGAACCAAACGCTGTCGAAGTCGTCGACGTTGGTGTCGGGGTTGTCGTCGGAGTGCTGTGCGCCCACCCGCGCTTCGCCGGGGGACGGCCAACTGCGCATCAGCGGAATTGCGTCTTTCGGGCCGGTGCCGATGAAGCGTCGCGAGTAAAGCGCGTAGGTGGCGCTCGTGACACTGGGCCGCAACCACACTCGGACGAAGAACGGTGCTTCGGCCAGGGCGTAGCGGGCCACGGCCGGGCTCTCGGGCGTGGGCGGGGTAGTGTCGCGAACGAAGGGCTGGTAGGGCTGAGACAGGTCCGCCTTGGTATAGACGGTGTAAAAGACCTTGGTGGCGCCGCCGACCATCGCGAACCCGTACCCCCCGGGATCGTCGATGCGGTACCAGTGCATCTCGCCGTCGCGCAATGTCGACGTGGAGCTGTTCTCCGGGTCGTCGATGCTAAACATCAGCTTCTCGGCGGTGTTGGCGGTGTTGAACTGTCTCGCCTCGTGAAGGTCGATCGACAGCGGCAGATGGTCGCTGGTGTATTTCGTCGGGCTGGTGGGCGAGATCTGGGCGACGTTGTGTGCGATGCGGATGTGTTGCGCCACCATCCGGCCGGGATAAGGCTTGGGGCGCAACACATAATCGAGCCGCTGCGCGTGCGTCGTGATTCCGGGGTCGCAGTCGTCCGGCAACGGCGTGGTACCGAGCAGCAGGCGGCCCGGGCACTGCTCGAACGTCCATGCGTCCTGCAGGACCTTGGTCAGCATCGTCGACGGCGTGCCCAGCAGCGCCGTCCACTCCGGCCGAAGACCGTTGGCGTCGAGCATGCCCTGAACATTGAAGTCGCCGCAGAACAGGATCTCCTTGCGGGAGGTGTTGCCCTCAAGGCGGTTGGCCAGAAGCGCCATCGCGGCGGCGAATTGTGATTTACGGGTGGCTTTGTTCTTGCCGATGTCGTCGAGTGGGTCGGCCTGGGTGTGGCTGATCATAACGTTGAACAGCGATTCGTCGGGCAGCTCGAGTTGTGCATAAACGACGCCTTTGGCCGCGTTCTTGTCGTTGCCTTCTGCGTCCTCGTAGGGGACGAAGGCGACGTTGGGGATCGTCGTGCCGGTGGGTATTCCGGCGAGGTTGGCCAACGCGTCGGGAACGCGAATGCCCTTGAACGGGAATTTGCTGAACAACATCAGACCGCTGTCTTCCCACCGCGATGCCAACAGCGAGGCGCCGCCGAGCAGGCCAAGCGCGATTCCCCACAGGGCTCCGCCGATTGCGACTACGGACCCGGCGGCGACCAACAGTGCGCCGACCCCGCGGTCGTCGGCATCGGCTTTCAGGACGTAGTTGGGGTAGGCCGCGCGGAGTCGGCGTTCGAGGATCTCGCGGCCGTCCTCATCGAAGACCTCGTTGAAGCACAACACATCCCACGGCTCGGTCGCGGCGAGGATTCGATCGGCGATGGCGTTCGCACGTTTCTCGACGCTCGTGACCGGCGTCAGCGAGCCCTGCGCGCCGACCTCCATGCCCCAGGACCGCATCTGGACGTTGTATGTGAGCACCCGCAGTCGTCGTGTCACCACACCACCATCCCCATGGGTCGCCGGATGTCGAGGTCAGCGAGGTGAACCTGCGTCGTGACCTGGCTGAGAGCGTCGTTGATCGTAACCAGGCGGCGGGCGGCGGCGTCGAGCCCGACGATCCTCGCGTCGTGGATCTGCACGGCCGCAGGCGCGGTCAGCGCGTTGGCCGGAGTCGCGGCGGTGAGGGCGCCCGTCGCGGCATCGTGCCGGGTGATCCGCTTCGCGCCGATCGCACCGATCATGATCGCCGAGTTGTCTTCGTCGCAGGCGAGGGCGACGGGTGCGTCGATGACGAGGGTGGACCAACCTGCACCCGCCATCGAGGCGATGTGCACGACGCGCGAGCACTGCCAGTCGGCAATCCACAACTCGTCATTGTCGTCCACCGCCAATCCGGTGGGTTGGCGGAACTTGCCGACTGCCGGATCGGTCGGCGTGGGCGTACCTCCGACACCGAAAGAGACCCATCCGGAGCCGTCGATGCCGTCAATGCGCACTACTCGCCTGTTGCCGGTGTCCGCGATGTAGATGCGTGATTTGCTGTCCACCGCCACACTGGTGGGCTGGTTGAACTCTCCAGCACCGGAGCCGTAGACACCGAAAGTGCGCCACCCGCTGCCGAACGCGTCGTCGATCGACACCACCCGGTGGTTGCCGCTGTCGGCGATCAGAAACCCCCCGGCGATCCGCGCGATCGCGCGTGGGGTCCGAAACTCGCCGGTGCCCGGACCCGAGGATCCGAGCCAATTCGGCGCAGCGGACGTGTAGTCGTCGAGATAAGCCAGCTGATCACGGCCGGCGTCGGTGATGAGCACCTCCGGCATGGCGTCAGCGTACTGCTGACGGGCGGGAAGGATCAAGCAACGGCGTAAACGATGGGCTGGTGGAAAACCCTGGACACCCTTTCACCGAGGTCGAGGAAGTGGGGGGAAGAGTCCAGGTTCGACTTGGGATACACGCTGGTAAATGTCGACCGGACCTAGACCCGGCCGTGAGAAGACGTCCCTCGGGTCGCCGGCGTACGACTACGTGGCCTAGCGATCACGGGCGCGGGGCCGGTGGCAGCCCCGGAGACAAGGAACGACGGCGGTCAGCCGCCGTCGTTCCTTTGCTTAATTTCTCGTAGGTGGCGAAGTTCTGAGTGGCAACCAACTGCGCCCCGTACGGGGAACCGGCGGAGTGTCGGGCCGAGCCGAAGCCGAAGTCGGTGAGGTTGGCGTTGAGCATGTTGGCGTTATGGCCCGGGGAGGCCTTCCACGCAGCGAAGAGCGCATCTGCGTCGGCGTTCACCGCGATGTTCTCCGCGGAACGGGTCCAGCCGGACGGGATTTGGGCGGCCGCGTCCGGGTTGTGCCGGAAGCCGGCACTGCCTTGGGCGTTTATGTATCCCATCATGGTGTTTGACCATCTCTGCGCCACGGTTTCGAGTCCAGTGTTGTAGCGCAGCACGGCAAGGCCGTTGGCCAACCGGTATTCATTGATGAGCTCGAAGGATCGCAGGGCTACGGCGTTGGATGGCGTGCCGCTGGCAGCCGGAGCCGCGGGAGCCGGAACGGGGCCGGAGCCGACGTAGCAGGAGCCGGAACCTGAGTCGGAGCCGGCGTTGCGGGAACCGCAGCGGGAGAT
>JBKKBA010000063.1:0-3915 GCA_046714275.1 Actinomycetota bacterium | reverse complement strand
TCATCTGTGGCTAACGGCAGTGATCGGCGGTCTGTTCCTCGTCGCTTTTCTTGTTCGTCGACATCTCTTTGTTCTGGGAGCTGGTCTGGCGTGGCTCTTCGAGGGTGCTTGGGAAGTCTTCTTGCGTCGAGTTATGAGCGCTAGCGATTACGCGGATTTCAATATTCGCTTGGATCTGTTCGTAATCTTCTGGCTAGTCATAGGACTGTCTGCTCTCGCTGCTGAGCCTCTCCTACAGCGGAGTCCTCCTACGACGGTCATTCAGTGAACGGGTGTTCCTTCTCGGCACTATCGGGGTGAGTGGTTAGCCTCGGTCAATTCCTATTGCTCGAGGGCATCCTCCGTCGGAACGGTCGAGCTGCTTGGCTGGCGCTTTTCCTATCCTTGCATTCGCGATTCTCGGCTATGACTATCTGCGTGATGTTTCCCGAGCCGCAGGTTCGGCACGTCGTGACGCACGGCGCCGCCGCTTCTAAGTGCTAGATGCCCCGGAAGCGCCATGCGGGTACGATCGCTCGCGTGAACGACGATCTTCGAGACCTTCTTGAGAAGCGCTTTCGTGTCTCAACCCCGTCCCAAGACAAAACGGCGACGCTGTCCGATGCCGTCCGGCGGCTGGTGCGGCCCGGCGACGCGCTACATCTGGGCGCCACCCACGTCCGGGGCGCGGCGACACCCTGGGAGATCTTGCGACAGTTCCACGGCACCACCCCGGCCTTCGAGCTGCAGACCGTGTCGATGACGACGGCGCTGGCGCCGCTGGTCCATTGCGGATTGGTTTCGCGGATCGTGACGTCGTGGTCGGGCGACGCCTACTACGCGCCCGGTCCCAACCCGATCTACCAAGACGCGTACGCAGATGGCTCGGTCGCGTTCAGCCACTGGTCGATCCTGACGATCCCTCAACGGCTGGCGGCAGGCGCGCGCGGCGTGGAGTGGACGACGACGCGGTCCCTTTACGGCTCGCAGATGCAACACGACAACGCCGACGACATTCGCGAAATCGAGCCGGGCCTGCTGATGATCCGCGCCCTGACGCCCGATCTCAGTATGTTCCACGCCCCTGCCGCCGACGCCGCCGGCAACGTGCTGATGACGCCGCCGCTGCTGGAGAACGTCTGGGGCGCGCTCGCCGCCCGGCGCGGTGCGCTGGTCACCGTGGAGCGCATCGTCGACGCCGACTACGTCCGCGAGCACGCGCACCTGGTGCGGATTCCGTCGCACGCCGTCGCCGCCGTCGTCCCGGTGCCGTTCGGCGCGCACCCCGGCGGTGTGTTCACCCGCGGCCTTCCCGGCATTCAAGGCTACGGCGAGGACTATCCCTTCTGGGCAGCGTTGCGCGCGACATGTCGCGATCCGAAGGCCCTGGACGCGTGGATCGCCGAATGGATTCTTGAGCCAACCGATCGCGCCGCGTACCTCAAGAAGATCGGCGATGATCGACTAAAAGAGCTGGTTCTCCAGTCGGATCCTTCGCGGGTTCCGCAGCACGTTGAAGATGCCCTGGCTCGCGTAGACGCCGACGCGCAGTGCAACGCGATCGAAGCCGGCATCGTCGCCGGGTCACGCTTGCTGGCCGAGCGGGCGGAGGCCGGCGGGCTGACGCACATGCTGGCCGGCGCCGGCATGGCGAACCTGGCGGCGTGGCTAGCGGCGGTCGGGATGCGCGATCGCGATGCCCACATCGACCTGGTTGCCGAGATGGGACTGGTCGGCTACACCCCGCAAGCCGGTGAACCGTTCATCTTCAATCACCGCAACTTCCCGGCTTGCTCGATGCTGGCCGACATCGACACGGTGATGGGTGTGCTGATGAGCGGAGCGCGCGCGCGATCCATCGCGTCGCTGGGCGGCGCTCAGGTGGACCGGCACGGCAACATCAACACCACCATGGCGAACGGCCGGTTCCTGATGGGTTCGGGCGGAGCCAACGACGTTGCGACGTGTGCCACCGAGTCGGTCATCACCACCATCCAATCCCGGGACCGCTTGGTGGAGCGCGTCGAGTACGTCACATCGCCGGGGGACCGTGTCACGGCGATGGCCACTACGCACGGCACCTACATCAAGGACGACGGCGAGTTCATCCTCACCGGCGTGATCTGCCCCGGCGCCGGCGACGCCCAAGAAGGAAACGGCGGCAGCGGCGCCGACATCCAAGCCGCCGTGCGCGAAGCCCGTGCCCGCTGCGGCTGGGACCTTCGTGTGGCTCGAACCGTTGAATCGATCCCCACGCCGACACCGGTCGAGCTACGCACGCTGCGCCTGATGGATCCCGCCGGGTACTTCCGCGGAACGTGAGCGATCCCCGATCCGACCTGGACATCGCCGTCCAACGGGTCCGTGCCGGCGAGATGGCGGCCTTCGCGGACATCTACCAGCATCTGTCGGGACCCCTGCTTTCGTATCTGATGACCCAGGTGCGCCGTCGTGACGACGCCGAGGATCTGGTCGGTCAGGTGTTCCTGGAGGCGATGCGAGGTATCGAGCGATTCGAAGGCCGCTCGGCCGAGTTTCGGTCGTGGCTGTTCCGGATCGCGCGCGACCGTGCCATCGATCTGGCCCGCCGGCAGGCTCGCCGTCCCGAAGACCCGCTCGAGTCAGCCGGCGACCGTCCGGCCGAGGGAACCGGCGAAACCCAGGCCCTGGCTCGGATTGAGCGGCAGAGGATTTGGGCGGCGGTCGCCCGACTGCCCGACGCCCAGCGTGAAGTAATCGTCCTCCGGCTGGCCTCCGGCCTGTCGTCGGCCGAGATCGCGCAAGTGCTGGGCAAACAGGTCAACGCGATCAAGGCCCTCCAGCACCGGGCCCTGGGCAATTTGGCACGGGACCTACAGGACGAATCGGGCGTCCCAGCGGGGAAAGAAGCCGCTCCCCCAGATGGGGGACAACCCGCCCGGGCCGTACCCCGGCAACCGCCGCCGACGCTTCAGGAGTGAGATGAAGGACGATCGCAACGAGATCCCGGTCGCCGGCCCGCACGTCGATGCGACCGAACAGGCGATCGATCGCCTGCTTGCCGGGGAAGCTTCCGCGTTCCCGCTGGCGGGACGCGTCGCCGATGCATTGAGCCGTGAGGTTTCTTCGCCCGCCTCGACGGCTCATCTCGCCGCGATCGAACGTGCGGCCGCAGCGCCGGGGGTACCTAGTGCCATCCCCCTCCGATCCCGGCGTCGCGGCCGCCGTGCACTGGTGGCAGCACTGGCAGCAATGTTCCTGTTCACGATCGGCTCTTCGGGAGCGGTTGCGGCCGCACAGGGGGCTGCCCCCGGGGATCCCCTGTACGGCCTCAAGCGAGCCTCGGAGCGGTGGCGCCTCAGCGTAACCACCTCGCCGGAAGCGAAGGCCGCGCTGCACCTGCAGTGGGCCGACCGCCGCCTGGCCGAGATCCAGAAGCTGGCCGCGAAGGGGCGCAATCCTTCATCGCTTCACCGCGACTATTCCACCGAGGTTCGTCGCGCCGAGCGGCTGGCCGAAAGGGCTCAAGACAGGGGTGTCGATGTCGCCGCTCTCCTCAGCGACATCCTGGCGCGCTTGGGCAAGCATGTGGACCGCCTGAACCAGGTTTTGTCGGACGCGCCCGAGGCCGCTCACAAGGGTCTGGAGAATGCGATCGACAACGCCCAGAAGGCGCAGGAGCGAGTCCGCGACGCCAGGGGACACGGCGGCGACGGACAGCAGAACAACGGAAACGGCAAGCCGACCGACACCGGCCGGCCTTCCGACCCGGGCAAGCCCTCCACGCCCCCGTCCGAGCGCGGCAAGGGCAAGAGCCCGCGCAGCAGCACCGGCTCCAAGTAGCGGCCCCACTTTCAGACACGGCGCGACCAGCAAGGATCCCCCCTTCGCTCCTCACCCTGATTTCCGGATGAGGAACCCCTGTCACTAATACACATCTGACGCTGCCGACGAAGA
>JBKKBA010000062.1:0-2861 GCA_046714275.1 Actinomycetota bacterium | reverse complement strand
ATCGTGCATTGGGGAGCCAAGCGCGTCGCCGCCAAAGGGATGCGCTTCGTCTGGCTGTCGGAGGGCCTGACGTTTCGCGAGCCGCGCGAGGTTGTGCGCTTCCTGTGGTGTCACGAGTGGTACCACTGGTTCTTAAAGGAAGTGCTGGATCGCAAGAGCGCCGCCGAGACGGCGTGCGATCGATTCGCGCTGTGGAACTTCCGCAAGGACGTCGTCACCTTGGACGACGCGCACGCCGCGCTCCGTCGCGCCGCGGGTCAGGGGTGAAAAGCAATGCGGCCGGGTCGCGAAGCCCGGCCGCAGTGTTCCGCGTGAGCGTTAGTTAGTTACGCCAATGGCGGTGGTGGTGGTGGCTGAGCGGTGCCACCCCACGGCTGTTCCGGTGGCGTCTGTTCGGTCTCAGCGGGCGTGCCTCCCGTTCCGGGTGGAGGAACACCGGGCGGTGACATCGGGCCCCCCATTGCGCCTCCCATCGGCGGCGACATTGTGCCGGTTATCGGGGGCGGCATCGGCGGAGGCATCATCGTCTCTCCCGGAGGCATTGGCGGCGCCATCGCATATCCCGGTTCGGGCTCCTTCACTCCCAAAGCCATGATCGAGCCGATGAACGCCAGCGCGCCTCCTGCAGCGGTGGCGTACAGCCCGGCGCCGACCTTCACGTCTAAGCGGTCCGCGAACTGCTCGGCGAACTGGCTGCCGGCGGCTCCGGCCGTCGCGCGGAATCCTTTTAGGAACTCCTCACGGGCGTCGCCTTCGGTGGTCGTGACATCGATCACCGCGGCGACGGTAATGATCGCCGCAAGGATGATTCCGATGACGGCAAGCACCTTGGGTTTGGTTACCCGGGCCATGACGAACTGGACGGCAAAGACCAGCAGCACAATGGCCAGAACCAGTGTGAGCTTGCCGTCCGAGGTTCCGATCCCGTTCTCGGACTTTGACGGGAACGAGGCTCCACCCGGGAACCCCGACAGGTCTAACGAAACCGTCACCCAGGTCATGAACAAGCTGATCAGGGCGATCAGGGCGCCGGCTCCCATGACCATCCCGGCCGTCTTCGCCTTCTGATCGGTGGGTTGGTCCATGGGCGCCGCTTCAGGCATCTGGGTCACCGCGGTCCTCCCTTCATCGGCTGCGGCACCGGCGACTTCCCGTCGGGCCCGGCAGATTGTTGCTCTGGGGAGGATGGCCCGAACCAAGGGCAAAGGCAAGCACGCACGGTTGCGGTGTGCCAGAATCCCGCCTTGTGTTTGCCATTGAAGCGCAGGGCCTTCGCAAGACGTTTGCCGCGCGCATGGGGGCCCTGAGCGAGGTCCACGCCGTTCGCGGCATCGACCTTACCGTCAAGAACGGCGAGATTTTCGGCTTTCTGGGACCGAACGGGGCCGGCAAGACCACGACTGTTCGGATCTTGACGACCCTGCTTCGTCCCACCGGCGGCACGGCTCGTGTGGCCGGCTTCGACGTGCTGACGCAATCGCAGCAGATTCGCTTCGCCATCGGCGCCGCCCTGCAAGACGCGGGACTGGACGGCATGGCGACCGGCCGCGAGATGCTGATCATGCAAGCCAACCTGCACGCCATCCACGGCGATGCCGCGCCCAAGCGCGCGGACGAGCTGCTCTCGCTGGTCGGTCTGACCGAGGCCGGAGGGCGGCGCGTGTCGTCTTATTCCGGCGGGATGAAGCGCCGGCTGGATCTGGCTTCCGCGCTGGTCCATCGGCCGCGCGTGCTGTTCCTGGACGAGCCGACGGCCGGCCTTGATCCCGCAAGCCGCCAAGCGATCTGGGACGAGGTCGTCCGCTTGAACCGCGAAGACGGCATCACCGTGTTCCTGACGACGCAGTATCTGGAGGAAGCCGACCGGCTGGCCTCGCGCGTCGCGATCATCGACCACGGCGCCATCGTTGCCGAGGGCGCGCCCGAAGAGCTGAAGGCGTCGATCGGCAACGAGGTCTTAAGCGTCACGGTTCCCGCCGCCGACGTTGATGTGGCCGCAGCCAAGCTCAAACGCATCGCGGGCGAGGGCGACATGCAGATCGACGGCACGCAGATCACGATCTTCGTCGCCGACGGATCGGCGTCGCTGACCAAGGTCATCCGCGCGCTGGACCGCGCGAAGATCCCCGTCGAGGCGATCAAGGTCGCGCAGCCGACGCTGGATGAGGTGTTCCTGCGAGCAACGGGCTCGCGTCTGGAGGGAGCCGGCGAGGCAGGCGGGGACACCGTCGGGCCCGAAGAAGCAGTGGACGCCGGGCCGCGCGGGGCGGGGGGAAAGAAGCGATGAGCACGGCGGGGATCGCAGCAGCGCCGGTCGGGCAGCGGCGCGCGTTCCGTGAAGCCGTCCTTGCCACCATCAACCTGGGCAAGCGCGAGGTGCGCACGGTGCTTCGGCAGCCGGCGGCTTTCCTGCCGGGGCTGTTCATCCCGATCTTCTTCTACTTCGTGCAGGTTGCGTCGCTGGACCGCTTTGCGCAGAACTCGGGGCTGACGAACTACGAAGCGTTCCAGCTTCCCGTCGCGCTGCTGTTTGCCACCTCCAACGGCGGGGCCGGCTTGAACATGGTCACCGACATCGAGTCCGGCTATTTCGACAAGCTTCTGCTCACGCCGGCAAGCAGGCTTTCGATTCTGGTCGGAGCCATGGGCGCCGACTTCGTCCGCGTCCTGATGCAAGCCGTTTTCGTGCTCTTCGTGGCGATGCTGACGGGGATCAACTTTGCCACCGGAGTAGCCGGTGGCTTGGTGATGGTCCTTCTGGCCAGCCTGTGGGGCCTGGCGTATTCGGCGATGGGCTTCGGCATCGCGCTCAAGACCGGCAACTCGCAAGCTACGCAGAGCGCTTTCGTGCTGTTCTTTCC
>JBKKBA010000061.1:0-7223 GCA_046714275.1 Actinomycetota bacterium | reverse complement strand
GCTCGAAGTTGCTTCCGGCGCTGTCGCTTCAGGTGATCTTCCCTGAACTTCTCTTTCGTCGCGGCCAGCCCGCCGGGATTGGTGAGAAGCTGGATGACCAGCAGGGCTCCCGCCAGAATCGGCAGTGCACCCTTCTGGGCAAGATCGAAGAAAACGGTCGGGAAGAGGTAGCGGTCTAGGAACAAGAAGATGACGCTGATTCCAATCGCACCGCCCAGCGAGCCGACGCCGCCTAAAACCGCGAGCGCCAGAAACAGGATCGAAACCGGGAAGTTGTACTGCAGCGGCGTGGCCGACCCAACCAGGTTGAGCTGCATGGAACCGGCCACGCCGATCACGAATCCGCTGACCCCGAAGGCCAGGAGCTTGTAGCGGGTTACGTTGATGCCCATCGATCGCGCGGCGATCTCGCTGCCACGGATCGCGAACCACGCGCGGCCCGTCCGTGAATCGCGCAAGTTTGCGACCAGCAGAATCACCAGGATGGTGATGGGCCACACGATGTAATAGAGAAGTCGCTCGGAGGAAAGATCGTAGGTCGCGATCCTTGGAGACTCGATGACCAGGCCGTTGAACCCTCCCGAGAACCAATGCATCTGAAGCAGGCTCTGCTCCAAGACCCACTGGAACGCCAGAGTCGCGATGGCCAGGTACAGACCCTTGATCCGCAGGGCCGGCAGACCGATAGCGACGGCGACGGTCGCAGAGGCGGCGCCGGAGACGATGATGTGGAAGGGAAAATCAAGGCCCAGGTGGTTCGTTGCCTGAGCCGCCGAGAATGCGCCCACGCCCATGATCGCGGCCTGGGCCAGCGAGATCTGTCCCACCCACCCCGTCAGGACGACCAGCGACGTCAGCGCCAAAGCCTGAATAGCGGAGGCGACGGCAATCTCGGACCACGGTTGCGCGGGCACGAGCCACGGCCAGACCAGCAGGACGCCCACGGCGCCGACGCGAAGCTTCGGGATGCGCACGAAGACGCTTCTGTGCGCCGGAGCGCGGACGGCGATGGCCATCTAGATCTCTTCCTCCTGCATCGCCGACCCGAACAAGGTTTGCCAGCGCACGATCAGGAACACGATGACCAGCGCGAAGATGGCGATTTGCTGGACGCCGATCACCTGGTCGTGCAGCCGCCATGCCCCGATCTCGATGCCGGGGAGCACGGACCACAGAACGCCTAGCACCAGAGCGCCGATGAAGGCCAGCTCGATGGAGACCAGACCGCCGAACAATGCGGCGGCAAGAGCCGGGATCGACTGGAACACCATGCCCAGTGGTGTCAGACCCTCTTGTGACGCGATCAAAATCCCCGCGATGGCGCCCAGCAAGGAACCGATGACCCACGTCATCGACGACACGCGGTCCGTTGGAACGCCCATGAGCTGGGCGGCCTTCCGGTTGTCGGATACAGCGCGCATCGCGACACCCAGCGTCGTGGAGCGAAACAGATAGATAACCCCGCCCACGATCGCCAGGGTGATCACCAGGGTGATGATCTGGTCGATGCCGACGGCAATACCCAGAAAGCGGATGGCGTTATGCGGAAGCAGGTTTGGGGCCGGCTGCTTATCCACGCTCCAGACGGCGCTGGCGACCTCGGTGCAGAGCGACAGAATGCCGATCGTCATGATCACCGAAACCAGGGTTGGCCGGTCCCGAAGCGGTCTCAGCAAGAAGCGCTCGATGACAAACCCCATGGCCGCCGCGAAGACCAGGGTCAGGGGGAGCGCGATCGCCATCGGGATGCCCCATCGCTGTGAGTTGCTCATCTGGTAGAGCATGTAGGCGCTGATCATGCTGGTGCCGCCGACGGCCAGGTTCAGCACGCGGGACGCGCGGTAGATCATGACCACGCTGGTTGCCAGCAAAGCCCAGATAACGCCGATCGGCAGGCCCAGGATGATGTTTTGTAAATGGAATTTCATCGATCACTTCCCCGGGGTCGGATCTTGGAAGAAAGGCTGCGACGCGGAAGCCGCATTGACACGCCAGCACCCGAATGAGCGCGTGCAGCCAAACTCACCCTTCTTGGTGGCCTGAACGATCAGCCCATAGGTATTGCCGTAGTGCCCGGGCGCCGAGCCAAGCGGGCCGTAGCTCAGCGGGTTGGTGAGCCCAGCGGCGGAGTAGTTCGAAACCGAGTTGGCGGCGGCAATGACGGCGGCGCGCGTGAGGCACGTTCCGACCTTTTTCAAAATGTCCAGCGCGAACGCTGCGGCAGCGTACCCACCTTCCAGATAAGGATTGTTGAGATCCACGTCGGCGTAGTACTTCCTTACCGTCTTGGTGTAGGTCTGGACGGCGGGGTTGTTGAGATACTCCCCAAGAGGCGGGAAGAAGGACGTGGCGGCTTCCAGACCCGTCTTCACGGCGTACGGCGCGTCGCGAAGCACCAGGTCCAGGAACAGCGGAGCGGAGCCTCCCCACCCGATCTTCGGCCGGAAGGCCAGGCGCTCGGCTGCCTGCATGGCCTTGATCGCGTTCGTCGGATCGATTGCCAGGAAGATGTAGTCCGGACGGCCGTCCGAGACGCCGTTGTTGCGAGCCTGGTTCTGCACGTCGTTCCACACGGTTTCGAAGGAGGGCTCTGAAATGCTGATCCGCCGGTCGGCGACCAGCGAAGCCGTCTTGAAGCCCTCGAAGCCGACCTTGAGCGCCTCTTTCAGGGCGTCGCGAGCTTCGTAGCCGGCAAGGAGGTCCAGCCAGATGATGCCCAGGGTCTTGGCCTTCTTGCGCGAAGCGTTCATCAGACCGATGCGCTGTGCGCTGCGGCTTGAGGTGCCGATCGGCCACTGCATCTTGGCCTTGAACTGCGTTTCGATCAGTCCGCTGGTGCCCAGAACCGGAATGCCTTTCTGGTCCAGGTAGCCGGCCGCGGCGTCCAGCCCATTCGACGAGGGGACCGAGACGAGGATGAAGACTTTGTCTTGCTCGACCAGTTGTTTGATCTTGGCTTTGCCGCGCTGGGCGTCCCAACCGTCGTCGTAGAACTTGAACTCCAGCTTCCGGCCGTTGATCCCGCCGGTCGCGTTGACGTTGTTGATGTAGGCCTCGACGCCCTTCTTGATCGGCCCCGAGATGTTTGACACGGGACCGGAGATGGCAAACGTGGAGCCCAGCTTGATGGTCTTGCCCGTGACGCCCGGAGCGGTGGACTTTCCGGCGCAGGATTTGTCGTTGGACTTGTCGGTGCTCCCGCCCCCGCCGATCTTGCCTCCACCGAAAGAGCCACCGCCGCCCGTGCCTGCCTTTCCGGGATCGAAGCTCCCGCCGGTGATCGGGAGCGCACCGCCCGGTCCGGCTCCGCCGGCACCTTCCAGCACGACCCGAGGCCCTTGAATGGTGCAGGCGCTTCCGATCAGCGCCAGCGCAACCACGCCGATGAGCTTCCGGTTCAACGGACCCGTCCGTCGCATGGATCCCTCCTTCGCCAGAGCCACGAGAGCCGCCGCCCTTCACGCGAGCGGCTCAACCCGGAAAAACGCGTCAAACACGTCGTCCGACTGCGCCGGCGTCGCGTATGGCCGGTCGTAGAGTCTCAAATTCTATGGAAGGGCAGCAAACTCCTTTGACGCTTGAGGCCCGACTGTAACCCGAGGGTTACCGGGCAGTACAAGGGCCCCTACCCGCTCCGGGCGGCGGAAACACGTCCGCATGCCGGCTAGTCCGCTATTTCCCAAGGGGGCGAATCACGATCCCAGTCCTGGGCTTGGGGATGAAGAAGGTGGACTTGGGCGGCATCGAATCGTGCGCTTCGGCCACGGCCCGCACGGCGTCCACCGGCATCGGCGCCAGCAGGACCGCGAAGGAGGCCCGGCCGGCCGCCAGTTCCTGAGCGGCTTCGCCGGGGTGGTGCACATAGGTGACCGATGGCCCGGCCAGAAGGCGATCGAAGATCAATTCGTGAAGCACGGCCACGTCCAGGTCTCGCCACGCCTGGGAGTGTTCTCCCGCCGTCGCGACCGTTGCGGCCTCCTCATCGCGCAGGGTGGCGATCCAGGATTCCTGGGAGGAAACCAGCCCGTAGCACCGGCCACCGGACTTTCGATCGGCCAGCACCGCGGCCAGCGCATCGGCGTCGCCGACGAAGGTTTCAAGGTCAAAGAGGGGCTGAAGCCGATCGATCGCGGCCGGCAGATCGATGCCCGACACCAACCGGTGGATGGGAAGGAGCGCGGGGGCGTCGCGTTCGGCATCCACAAGATAGAGAAGCATCCGGTCCCACGGTCCGGGACCGTCGGATGCGCGCCGCTCGTCGCGATACGCCTGTGCCGTCCGGTACCGGTGGTGGCCGTCGGCGATGACCACCCGTGCGTCCCCCAGGGCCTTGGCGACGGCCTGGATCTGCCCAGGATCGGTCATCCGCCAGGCGCGGTGACCCAGCCCGTCGGTTGTGGCGAAGTCAGCGTCTGGTTCGCCCTTCATGCCTTCGGCGATCGCCAGAGTCGCAGCGTCATCTGAGGCCCAGTAAAGGCAGAACACCGGTGAGAGGTTGGCTTCAACGGCTCTGATGAGTTCCAAGCGGTCCTCGACGACCGGCGCCATCGTTCGCTCGTGGGGCAGGATGTCGTCGGAGATCTGGACCGCAGCCAGCACGCCGACCTGCCGGCGCCGCCGGCCGGCCACCTGGAAGCGCTCCTCGTAGATATAGAGCGCCGGCGCGTCGTCGCATACCAAGATTTCGCGCTGAAGCCAGTCATCGAGGAGCGCGCGCGCGAGGCTATACTTCCCGGTCTCGCTGCCGAGCGGACCCAGGATCAGCCGGACGACGTTGAAAGGACTGGCCGATTCCAACTGGGTGCGCTCGGCCGGCGAGATCACGTCGTAGGGAGGGGCCGTCACCGCCGACAGGTCGACGGCTCCGGCGTCGTAGCGGATTCCTTTGAATGGTGCGACGTCGGGCATTCCGGGTGTATAGCACTGTCTGCGCCGGACCCGCCTTAGCAGGGGCCTGCCGGATAGACCTGTCGGGATGGGAAGCCACAGCGTGGGGATCGAGTCATCGATGGAGGAGACCGCGTACGACCTTTTCCGCCGGGGAAGCGATCTGCTGGCGGAAGGTCACGCTCGGCAGGCCGTCGAGGCGCTGGCGGAAGCCCGCGCCCTGGAGCCGGAAAAGGCGTCGATCTGCGAAGCTCTGGGCCGCGCGTACTTCGTGTTGGGCCGCGTCCGCGACGCAGCCGCCCAGTTCGAAGCAGCGGCTGCGATCGATCCCACCAACGACTACGCGCATTTTGGGCTGGCGCTGTGCCTGGAGCGGCAGGGCAGATATGCAGAGGCGCGCGGGCACGCCCGCATGGCGGTGACGATGCGTCCCGGCAATGAAGACTACCGGCGCGCCGCTTCCCGCCTGCAACATCTGCCGCCGCAGGAGGCCTTGTGATTCTGGCGCAGGGATTCCAGCGCTTCGTCCTGGATCTGGACGGCGTCGTCTGGAGAGGGGATCAGCCGATCCCCGGCGCTCCCCAGACGATCCGTGCGCTGCGCGATGCCGGCCGCCGCTTCGCCTTCGTGACGAACAATTCGTCGCAGCTTCCCGAAACCTATGCGAAGAAGCTCGCGCGAATGGGTGCCGGTGGCGATGCCGATGAGATCGTCACGTCGGCGCACGCCACGGCGCGGCTGTTGCAGAACCAGTTCCCAGATCTGCGGGGAAGGACGGCCTTCGTCATCGGTGGGCCGGGGTTGGTCCAGGCCGTTCAAGAGGCCGGGGTCCATGTGATCGACGACGAACGCGCGACGAAGGTGTCGATGGTCATCGTCGGGCTGGATGTAAAGCTGACGTATCAAAAGCTGCGGATCGCGACGCTGGCGATCCGGTCGGGGGCCGCGTTCATCGCCAGCAACAACGATGCGACGATGCCGGCGGAAGACGGTGAAGTGCCGGGCTGCGGGGTCATCGTGGCCGCTCTGCGAACCTCCACAGGGAAGGAGCCGCTCATTGCCGGCAAGCCGCAGCCGCTGATGCTGGAGATTGCCCGGGAGCGAGTAGAAGGATCGCCGGCTCTGGTCGTCGGTGATCGAATCTCTACCGACATTCTGGCGGCTCGGGCTTTGGGGTGGCCGAGCGCGCTGGTCCTCAGCGGCGCGACCAACCTTGCTCAGTTGGCGGCGTCCCCCATCTGGCCCGATGCGGTGCTGCGCACCCTTTCCGACCTGCTGGTAGATCTTCCGCACGCCACCGTGCGAGCCGCAACCGGCCCCGATCTGCCGGCTGTAGCGACCTTGCTGCACGGGGGAGGGCTGCAGGCGGGCAACGTCCGGGAGCGCGCCGGCCGCACCGTGGTGGCGCAATCCGGCCGCGACACCCTGCTGGGAACGGCCGCCTGGGATCCGGTCGGCGACGCGGCGCTGGTTCGGTCGGTCGCGGTTGCCCCCTCCGCGCGGCGCGCAGGCGTGGGGATGCTGCTGGTCGCCGGCGCCCTGCGATCGGCCATTCGAGCGGGGGTTCGCGACGCATGGCTGGTGACCACCGATGCCGAAGACTTCTTCCGAACGTGCGGCTTTGGCAAGATCGCCCGTGACCACGTTCCCGACGAGGTACTGGACCATCCTCAGATTGAACGCGAATGTCCGTCCAGCGCGGCCGTCATGCACGTGGCGCTACCGGCGGCTCCGGCCGCCGAAGAGCCGGCGCCGCAACGTTCAGAACAGATGCCGGAGCAAAAGTAGATCCCGAGCGCCGGCATCTACCCGAAGCTTGCCCATCAGCAGTGCGCCGCCCACGCCCATCCGGCCGGTTGCCAGCGCGATCAGATCGTCACTGCCGACGACGATTCGGACATCTTCGTCCCCCAGCGGCTCTGCTTTCGCGAGCGCCGAGATACGCCCGGCACCGAACTGAGCCGTATAAGAAACGCCCAGATCCTTGATGAGCACGGCCAGCGTGCGGCTCTCCGGCAGCGAGTTCGCATCGACTGCTGCCTCGTCCAGCCGCCGGACAAGATCCTTGAGGGTCCGGTCGACCTCGGCTGCCGTTGCCACGTCCGGCACGCTACCACGCGACGTGAAGGAACCCGGCAGCGCTGCAACCTTGCGGCCGGCGGCAAGCACACAGGCGTATCATGAAGCCGATGACCGACCTTGCCGCCGACGTTGTTGTGGAGCTGGAGCGGATCGCCGCGCTGCAGCCCGATGAGCGTGCCGCTGCTGCCGAAGCGCTGGAGGCGCGGCTTCGGGCCACGCTGGACGAGCTCGCATCGGCGTGAACGCCCCCGAAC
>JBKKBA010000060.1:0-9379 GCA_046714275.1 Actinomycetota bacterium | reverse complement strand
GCGCATCGACCGCCGCGTCGCCCAACACGTCTGCGCCCTCAAGGATCAGCGTGAATTCGTACGTACCCATCTCCTAGCTCCCACCTCTACCCGAACCGCAGAGCGGCCTCGACCTCCTTCTTTGGATGTCTGGCACGCACGCTTCATCATGCTCGAAAGTGTTGGCACTTGTCAACGTTTCACCTTCCGGCGACGAAGGTGTCGTCACGACCTGGTGCGGCAGTTGGCGCGCGGATGTCGTGGCCCACCGCCAGGCTGAGGAATGAAGGGCCTCCGGCGGCCTCAGGAGCCGGCGCGCGGAAGCGAGACGGTGAATCGCGACCCGCGACCGGGTCGGCTTGTGACCTGGATCGTTCCGCCTTGGGCTTCGACCAGACGTTTCGCGAGCGCCAGTCCGAGGCCCGTCGACGCCGTTCCGGGGCGGACGGCGGCGCTGTCAACGCGGAAGAACGGCTCGAAAATGTGATCCTTCTCTTTCGCCGGGATTCCCACCCCCGTATCGGTCACGGACAGGTCGACCGAGCCGTTGCGCGTCGCACCGCGTACCGTCACGCGTCCGCCGGCCGGCGTGTATTTCGCCGCGTTGTCGAGCAGGTTGATCAGCACCTTGTTCAGATGCGCCCGGTCGGCGCGAACGGCCGGCAGGCTTTCGGGCAGCTCGATCGAAAGCGCAAGTTCGGCCGGACCCATAATCCCGTCGATCGTCGCCGCCATCTCGGCAACGACACCGTCCAGCCGCACGTCCTCGAGCACGACCGGCAGGTGTCCCGCTTCCGCCTTGGCGACATCGAGGATCTCGTTGACGATGGACAGCACCTGCCCGGCCGACTGGCGGATCGTGGCCGACGACACGCGCGTGCGGGGCTCGGAGGATCCGTGGAGTGGCTCTAGCAGCAGGTCGGACTTTGCGATGATGATCGCAAGGGGGGTGCGCAGCTCGTGGCTGAGCGTCGCGAAGAACTCGGTTCGTTCGCGCAGCAACCGCTCGACCTCGAACGTGCGCTCCTGCACCTTCGCTTCCAGCGTTTCGTGGCTGGCCTGGAGCCGCTCCGCCATGCGAATGAGGCCGTGGGCGACCTGACCAAGCTCATCGGTTCCCAGCACCGCCGCGCGCGCAGCTAGGTCGCCTTCTTCCAGCGCCCGGTTCGTGTCCACGAGCGGGCGAACTTGCGCCAGGATGAAGCGCGAGAGCAGACCGCCGAGCGCGACGACCCCCACCATCGCGGCGAGCAGGATCATCGCGAGTCGATACCCCGTTCCTCGAACGGCCGCGGACGCGGGCGCTTTCGGGATCGCGACGGCGACGGTCCCCAAGCGAATCCCTTGCACTTCGAACGGCGACCGCATCAGCATGGACTCGTCGCCGCCGGACCGGCGAATCGCCGGGCCGGACGACGGTTCGATGCCGGCCGGCATCGCTCTGCCGCGCGCAACGAGCCTCCGGCCCCCTCCGTCGTACAAGGCGATGCCGGCGTCTCCGTGGACGGCCCCCGGCCCCCCCAGCAGGTCGCCGACGTCCACAGCCACTCTGGCTACTCCGACCGGTTCGCAGCGTTGGAGGCCGGCGCAGATCACGCTCTCCAGCGTCAGCATCGTCGTCTCGTTTAGCTGAACGAGGGACGGGTGCCTCTCGCCTGCGGCGATCGTGGTGGGAAACAGCTTCGACCAGAGCCTTGGATCCAATACCTGAACGTTCGTGGAATCGACGCGCAAGAAGCCACCCAGTGCTCGCCCGCTCATGTCGGAGATCGACGCGAAGGCGACGCCGGTCTTGAGTGCGAGCACCGACCGGGTAAACCGAGCGATCGCCGCGCCGTCGCCGCGGACGACGGCATCGCTCATGCCCTGCAGGTTCGCCAACAGGTTGACCGACTCGACCAGCGAAAGCTCGTCGGACTGAAGTTGCGCGCGAACGTCGAGTGACCGCCGGCTCAGATCCTGATCGATCGCGGTCTCGGCCCGAGCGCTCAAGTTCCGCACGATGACGAACGTTCCCACCCAGCCGAGCAGCAACATCAGTGCCATGAACGGGACGAGGATCTTCCACAGAAGAGGAAGATTTCGCAGAACCTTCGCCGGCGTCCTCATAGATGACCGGCCGCGCCGGGTCGGAGCTCGCTCATTTGAGGTCTCCGAGCGTTGTATCCAGAGTCATCTTGAGCGGCGGCAGGCCGGTGCTATTGACCACGTCCACCCGCAGATCTGTGCAGTGGGGAACCTGCGGGAGGAACACCGATTCTTCGGACTCCCCGGGGGGTTTGTAGCTAAAGGTCAACGGCTCGCCGTTCGCATAGTAGACATAGAGGTCGAAGTCGCTCGGGTTGTCCCAACGAAGCGCGATTGTCACGTCTGAGGCGTGCGCAGTTGGCTTGAGCGATGATCCCGACACGTCAATGCGGTACTTGAACCTGACCACGGAATCTTCCGCGTATGTCTCCTTCGGCCAGTTGCGGAAATGGTACGGAATGAGCGACGGCGTGACATCCTCATGCGCTCCCGCTAATCCCACATTGGTGTACTCGGAACTCTTCCCGCAAGGCGCGGCGGGTACCACGTCTGCCGCCGTCGGCGATCCTCCAGTGATTGGGCATACGACTCCGCGTCCCGGCGTGCACCCGAGGTCGGGACTGAACCACTCTTCCACGGCGAGTGGCGAGTACACGAAGATGTCGTTGAACGCGTTCGTGTCGCGTTCCGAAAGGGGATAGCCCCCGTAGAACACGGTGTGCATCCCGTCACCAGAGATCCGCGGAGCGAGCCCGCCGGCAACGTCGCCGCTCGTCGAAATGCGGAGGGTCGTCTTGTCGGTTCGATCGTGGAGAAATACGTCGTTCCCATTGTTCAGGTCGCTCGGTTCCAGCGAGTTGAGGTCCGTCGTGAACGCCACCGTCCGTCCGTCCCCGGAGATCGCCCAGTCGGGGAGCCCGTCGCCTGAGTTGATCGGAGAGCTGATCGTTGCGCCGACTCCTTCTGCGCCCGACGAGGAAACCGATACGCGTTCGGTGGTCTGTCGGAGGCGATCGCGAACGAACACATCCATCACGTTGTTCTTGTCTCCGTCCACGAGGGCGCCGTTGGATCCGAAGACAACGAAACGCCCATCGTCGGAGATCGATCGTTGGCTGGTGTTGATCGTGCGCACCGCGTCTTGGACTCCTTCGAGCTCATACCCCACCGCCGGCACACTGACGAGCTCCGTCGTGCCGGTCCATAGGTCACGCACGAAGAGATCTTGGGATGCATCGACGTCGTCCCCGCTCATCGGGAAATCGGAGAGGAACACGATCCACCTGCCATTGCGTGAGATGGAGTCGAGTTGCACATCAAGCGGCGACGGCGTGCCCCCATCGCCGAGAGAGACCAGGCGTGTCGTACCTTTGCGTCTGTCCCGGACGAAGATGTCTCGCGCTTGGTCGTTGTCACCATCGACCAGGTGCGGTGATCTGGACTCGAAGGCAACGTAGCGGCTGTCGGCCGACATCGCCGAGAAGAGACTGCCGAGGAGGGGGGTGGCGAACCTGCCAACCGGCCATTCCGATGGAACGTCGGAGCGATCCTGGTCGCCCCGCGAGCTCAGCGACACGCGTTCGGTGCGACCGGTCCGCATGTCACGGACGAAGACATCAAAGAGGTTGTTGCTGTCTCCTGGGATGAGGTTCGAGGCGTACGAATGGAACGCCACGTACCGTCCGTCGTCTGAGACCTGCGGGAGGGCACTCATACCATTCCCCCCTCTGCCGTCGAGCGCGACCGACACGAGGCTCGTCGTCCCAGCCTGACGGTCGCGGAGGAACACGTTGTTGCAGCCATTGCAGGTTGCACCCATTCCGAAGACGAGGTTGGTCGCCTGCGACGCGAATGCGACGTATCGACCGTCGAAGGAAACCGACGGGCCCGTGGAGGACGCGTTCCCCGACCCGCCTGTCGTCGATACGCTCGCGAGCATCGTCGAACCCAATCTCTTGAGATGAAACGTCAAGGCTCCGCCGCGAACCGCCGCGCCGACCTGGAACAAGTACGTCGCTCCAAACGTGACATCAATCTTGATCTGCGAGTTCCCCTGCGCGTCGAAGTCGCACGCGTTCTCCAACGCGACCGGCCCGCTCGCACTCTTACGGTAGGCGGCCAGCGAGGTCTGATAACCGGTCCCAAACGTGTCGGCCAGCAACGCCTCGTTGCGCGTCGCCGTGTAGCGATACCAGGCAGTCCCACCAAGCTGCGTCCCACACTCGGGTTCTCCGGCCTCACGATCCGCGTCGGCCGTCGAGGTGCGACCCGTGAACGGCAGCCGAGCCACCTCATACGCGTGCGCCTGATCGTTGTTCGTGAAAGCGTGATCGACCACTTCGCCGACCGCGTCGTCCGCACCGCCGAACGCGCCTTGGCCACGCGAGCCGACGGGATCCAGCCTGGGCTCCGAAGACGTCGCGCCCGGCCCAAGAACCTGATCGACGAAACGATCGGTCAATGGGGCGATGCCCGCTCTCCCCAGCGTGTTACCGATCCGGGCTCGGCTCCCGAAAGGCGGAAAAATGCGTCCGTCCGAGATGGAGCCGCCGAAGACGACGGCGGAGAGCAACACGACGCACGAAACGGCAAGGACGACCGGAGTCGCCAGCCACCACGCATGCCGTTTCATCGGATAACTCATTCGCCGCAGACCCGAAGGCCCCCTTGTTTCCAGGCCGCCGAAGCCGCCAACACCGGACAATCCTGATTTCCTCATGCTATCCCCAGGCGTTCGGTGCGACGTAACAATGTTCGGTCTAGCCTCAGAGCCGCCACTCGACCGGTCGGTCGGGCACATACGAGCAGAACATCCCGGTTCGGATCGCGTTCTGGAGGTGACGCGCCAGGCCGGCGTCGTGGCGCTCGATCCCCTTCACCGCAGCCGTGATGCTGTTCCGAACGGCCACGCGGGCTCGCTCCGAATCCGAGGCTGCGCGCCTCGATCGTCCGCCAAGCCCGACCGCTGCGGCGAGCTGTTCGACAAGCCGGTCGATCTCTTCGCGGGCCCGTGAGGCGCGCGCGAAATCGTTGAAGCTTTCCGCCTCCTCCGCGTCTTCGGTCAACGCTTCGATACGCCGACGGTACGCGGTTCGCGCCTTCTGGTCCAGCACCTCGCCGGCATCGCTCGCGCCGACGGCTTTCATCACGGCCGACTCTGCCCGGTCACGGCGGGAAACGAGCGCGACCAGGTCCATCGCCTGGAACTCGCGGTGTGGGCTGGCCAGCAGATGCGCGATGTAGCGCAGTCCGCGCGAGTCCCTGGCTCGAAACATCTCCGCGCCGAAGGACAGCGTCCAGTAGTCGCCCTCCCGGCGGAAAACGTTGCTGGTCTCCTTCGACGGTCGCGCCTTCGCGTCTGCGTTCGACCGGCGCATCGTTGCTCCCGATCGGAGCTCCTTCAGGACGATTCCGGCGACGGAAGCGGGGAAGACGAGTTCGCCGGCAAAGACACGGCGGACCGCGCTCGCGATCTCCGGCGAGCCCTCGGTCTTGACCACGTAACCGGACGCACCGGCCCGGACGGCCTCGATCACGTCGGTGCGATCGTCGGAGGAGGACAGCACCAGGATACGCGTCTCCGGAAGCATCTTCGACACCGTGCGGGTCACCTCGATCCCGTTCATCGAAGGCAGGTGCACGTCCATCACGATGACTTGCGGCTTGATCCGTTTCGCCTGCGCGACCGCGTCTTTGCCGTCGCCGGACTCCGCGACGATGACGCCGCTCTCCGTCTGCTCGACGACGTCGCGAAGCGTCTGTCGCCACATCGGATGGTCATCGACGAGCATCACCGAAGGCAGGTCGTTGCCCGGCTTCGCCGAGTGTCCAGCCGTTCGAGGGTTCTTCTTGCCGGGCGCGATGGCTTCTCCAATCTTCTCCACGAGGACCGCCATATTGAGGATCGCGACGGCCCCACGTCAACTGCCAACATTGTTCGCCGCCTTCTAACGCCGCGTTGCGGGAACGACCAAGAAAGGGATTCACAAGGATCCATCGAGCAGGAGGGGTAACAGATGAACAAGCTCAGCTTCATGATGGTTGCGGCGGTCTTCGCCGTCGCGATGCCGCTGGCTGTGCACGCGGCGGATCCCACCGCGCCATGCGCACCGAGTTCCGAGTACAGCAATGTGGGCTTGTCGGGAGCGCACGAGGATGTGACGCCTTCGCTGATCCCGTGGTTGCCCCACGACCCGCAGGAGGGGTACTACACGGAAGATACCGTGGTCCGGTTCAAGTACCGCATCGACGTGTCAGGGTCTCCCGCGAAGCCCTCCGCTCAGACGGCCGACGTCAGGATCGCGCTCAACTGGGACAACACCAGTGACTACGATCTCTATATCTATAACGCGGATGGTGAACTGTTAGCCGCCGATTACCAAAACAACTTCAGCGTCGGCCCCGGCGAATTGGTATTCCTCCCTCGGGTGCCACACTGCACGGATCTGCGAGTCGACATCGTCAATAACTTGGGTCTGCCTACGATCGAGATGACGCTCGACACGACGCTCGGCGGACTTGAATGAACGGCCACCTGAACAGACGCCGCACCCTCGCGCTGTTCGCGGTCTCAACCGTGACGGCGTCGATGCTCGTCGCGAACAGTTCGGCGGAGCCGGGAACGACGGGCGCGGGCGGTCCTGCCGTCGCGCATCACAAGGGTGGTGTGCCGGCCGATCCCGGGAGCGTTCCTATTCCGAGTCCCCGCATCTTCAACACCGGCGTGGGGTCCTACGAGCCGACGCTTGGAGTCGGCCCCGACGGGGCGTTGTACGTCCACGCACTGAGCGGCGGCGACGTCCGGCGCTCCCTCGACGGCGGGCTCACGTGGGTAGATGTCGCGCCGAAGATCGCCGGGACGCTGGTCCACGCGTCGTCGTTGGATCCTTTCCTGTATGTGGACGAGCGCACGGGGCGGATCTTTGCGAACGATCTCGTCCTTCCCTGCCAGCAGACCTCGTTTTCGGACGACGGAGGTCTGACGTGGACGACGTCGGTCGGCTCGTGCGAGCAGATGGACCACCAGACGATCTTCACCGGCCCGCCGGCGATATCGGAGCCGGTCGGGTACCCGAACGTTGTGTACGACTGTGCGATCAATGGCGGGATCGCGATCCCTTCGTCGACCGCGACGTCATGCGGGCGGTCTCTCGACGGCGGTCTGACGTTCGTGCCGACCCGCACGATGCCCTACACGATCGCCGACGCCCCGCCCGGCGGCAGCGGCAGTCGGGCGATCCCCGGCTTGTGTGACGGCGGGAGTGGACACGGGTTCGTCGGTCCCGACGGGACTGTGTATCTGCCGCGGGGATGGTGCGGCCAGCCGTGGCTCGCCATCAGCCATGACGAAGGCGACACCTGGAACCGCGTGCAGGTCGCAGCGAACGGGATGTTCCGCGGCTCCGAGGGGTCCCCTGCGCATGAGGCGTCGGTAGTCGCCGATGCCGAAGGCAACGTCTACTACACGTGGGTGGCGGAGGATCGCCTCCCGTACCTGGCGATCAGCCGCGACCGCGGCGTCACGTTCGGTACGCCGATGATGGTCGGCCCGCCGGGCCTGGATGAAGCATCCCTGCCCGGCATGGCGATCGGCGCGTCCGGCAAGATCGCGATGACCTATATGGGCACGACCACTTCCCCCGGTCCGCCGTACCCGTCGGCGACGACATGTCAGCCGGTGTTGGGGTGTGGCCGGACCTCGAACTACGCCACGGTGAAATGGAACAACTACATCACCCAGACGTCGGATGCACTCGCAGCCGATCCGCTGTTTTTCTCGGCAAGCATGAACGATCCGAGCGATGCGCTGGTGAAAGGAACGTGCGGACCCCTCAGGTGCCAGGCCGAGTACGACTTCATCGACGTGCAGATCGCACCCGACGGAACGGCCTGGTCGGTCTTCGTCGACGCGTGTGGTCGCACCGGCCCGTGCGTAGCGCTCGGCACGCAGTATGTCGGCAGACTCGTCGGCGGGCCGTCCTTGCGATGAACGGCACAGCGTCGCTGCACGGGAAGAGATCGAGATCACAGACCTCCTGACGGACGCGTCCCTTTGGGGCGGTCCGCGACTGAAGCTAATCGATGAGAGGAAGAACGACATGAAGCAGATACTCGATACTGCAGGGGGCCGCGCACACCGCCTCATCTGCACATGCTCTTCCCGTCTGTCGCTCAAGCGATGACCCACAACGGGCGGGCGATGGGATCGGGGGGACGTCATGCTTGGATCGAGGCTCAGACGCAGCGCGCTTGCCATCGGCGTCGTCATCGTGGGGGCACTCGCTCCGAGTGCGAGCAATGCCCTGCCGACCGAGTTGTTGCCGCGCTGGTCGGCCTCTATGGCTACTCCCGGAGCGAGAGCGCGCGATCGCAGGCGGTGGGGCAGGCGCGGTCTGCCAGCGAGAGGCCGAGGTTTTTCGTTCGAGTCCACAACGATGCTGCTGCTTCGGCGTCTTGCGGTAAGAACGGTTCCACATGCAGGCCGATGACTTCCAGGTCGGCGCGTCGCCCGGAGTGATCGAGGCCGTGCGCGATCGACTTCTGAACGACCTCCGACCAGTTCACCGCGGAGATCGCCGCGCCGGACAGGACGACACCCACGCGTTCGGCCCCGGGCTCCGAGCGGAGGAAGGCCAGGAGAGCGGATGCGTCGATCACGAACGGGCTCACAATGCCGACTCTCGCTCCGCCTGCTGCCGACGCTCCTGGATGAGTTCCTCGATGAGATCTACGCCACGCGGAAGGTCGGTGAACCACGCTCGTATGCGCGCTAGGGCGGCTTCCCGTTCCGCGTCGGAGGCGTCGGAGGCTCCGTACGCCGGTGCCGTATCGCGCACGGTACCGCCGGCGGGAACCCCAAGCATCGACAGGACAACCTCAACCGCCAAACCAACCCAGCGAGAGATCGCGTCGGCGCGCTCGGCGCCGGGGGTCCAGACCCCGCGCTCCCACATGCGGTACGTCATCTCCGTACACCCAAGCGCACGCGCCGCCCCCCGTACCGAGCCAGCCCGGTCGGCCCGCGCCCGCTCCAGAATCTGAGAGATCGTCACACAATCACTATACACTAGTGACTAGTATTTTATGAGGGAGGGGAGCCGTCCCCAAGGCCGGATTTCACCTTCTCCATCGGCGGCCACAAGCTCCCCAACTGCCACCGCCTTGAGGTCTCCAGAGGGCTTCTGCGCCAAGTTTCTGCCGCCTGGTATCGAGGCGGACCTGGTTTGAGGGTTTGGGAAACGCCGGGTACGCGTAGGGCTCTGCAGGGAAAGCCGGTCACAACCGCAGTCGTACCTCGCCGACAGTCGTGCCGCCGCCGGTGACCGGCGGGCGCGCGTGGGCCTCGAGAGTGGGCGGCAACGCATCCGGCAGT